>CAKPZX010000102.1 GCA_934215455.1 uncultured Streptococcus sp. | reverse complement strand
GAGTCTCTTCATGACTTGAAGGAGACAATCGACAATCTTTCAGATGCCGATTACCAAGATTTGGTAGACAATGCCAAGCGTGTTGGCCAGGAAATCCGAGATGGTCACTACTTAAAGACAGCCTTAAAGCATTTATCATAAGATCAAAAGAAGTCAGACGGACTTCTTTTTTTAGTTTTTTAAAAAAATATCACTAATTTTAAAAATTTGCCTTATAAAACTTTTCATCGCTGAAACCGTGTGGTAAAATGATTAACGTATAAAATTTGTATAAAGGGAAGTTTATATGAAAAAGAAAGATCTTATTTTTTATGCCGGAGCGGCAGTCTTGATGGCTGTATCTGCTCAGGGAGTCAGTGCAGATGAGCTGGTTTCAAACGAGGCCGCTACTACTGAAGGCAACCAAGTCCAAGCTGAAAAAGCGCCAGAAGTAGCCGTTGCTGAAAAGTCGGTAGCACCTGTCGCAAGTAACTATGCAGCACCAGCAACTGTGACAGAACCAGCTGTAGCACCTATGAACAAGGCCGTGGCTTCAGAAAGTGGAACCCCATCTGTAGAGAAAGTTACAGAAGCATCGACTACTGAGAAAGAAGAAACTCCTCTTCCGTCTGATACAGGAAGCACGACCTTCTTTAACACAGGAGCTCACGCTCCTGCTGGTCGTTCAACAGATGTGGCGGTTCAGCCAAAATCATTCGTTGATGTGAGTAGCCACAACGGAGACATTAGTATTGGAGACTACCGTACCCTAGCTAATAAAGGCGTGGGCGGTGTCGTTGTCAAATTGACAGAAGATACTTGGTACAAGAACCCGAATGCGGAGAACCAAATTCGTAATGCACAAGCTGCGGGTCTACAAGTATCGACCTACCACTTCTCACGCTATACTTCTGAGGATGCAGCGCGTGCAGAAGCACGATTCTACATTGCAGAGGCGCAACGCTTGAATCTTCCAAAGAACACCCTCATGGTCAATGACTTTGAGGATGCCAAGATGCAGCCAAACATTAACCGCAACACCCAAGCCTGGGCAGACGAAATGCGTAAAAATGGCTACACCAACTTGATGTTCTACACCAGTGCTAGCTGGTTGGATGAAAACAACCTTCGCAAGAAAGGTCCAGTCAACACCGCTCAATTTGGTCTTCAGAATTTCTGGGTTGCCCAATACCCTTCTCCAAAATTGTCTGTAAACGATGCGAAAAGCTTGCGTTACAATGGGAAAGCTGGCGCCTGGCAGTTCACTTCTCAAGCGGAATTGCTTCCAGGGAAACACCTCTTTGACCACAGTGTGGATTATACCGGTCGCTTCACAGCGAACGCAAAACCTGCAGCAGACCCGACAGAAGGCAGCTTAAGTGGGAAGATTGACATTGTCAATAACGATACTATGACGGGCCGCTTTGACGTTGTCATCTCAAATGTTAAGGCACCAAATGGAGTTCGAACCGTTTCTGTACCGATCTGGTCAGAAACAGGCGGTCAAGATGACCTTGTTTGGTATACAGCCAATCGTCAAGCAAATGGGACCTATACCGT
>CAKPZX010000101.1 GCA_934215455.1 uncultured Streptococcus sp. | reverse complement strand
GGTACAGAACCAAAAATCAAATTCTACATCGCTACAGTTGGTGAATCTGAAGCAGATGCTAAAGAAAAAATTGCGAACATCGAAGCAGAAATCAATGCTTTTGTAGGCTAAAACACGAAAAGCTCCTCATTGGAGCTTTTCTCATTCTTTCGTAGCAAATACCAGCGATTTTATAGAAAATATGGCATACTAGACTTAGAAGAAAGCGAGGTAATCTCATGGAACAATTTTTAGAAGATATTAAAGATCTTGAAGTGACAACTGTCGCTCGTGCGCAAGAAGCGATCGATCAAAAAGAAACAGCGACCTTCTTTATCGGACGCAAGACTTGTCCTTACTGCCGGAAGTTCGCTGCTAAGTTAGCAACTGTCGTAGCTGAAACAAAAGCTCATATCTACTTTATCAATAGTGAAGAACCCAGTCAGCTAGATGCATTACAAGCCTTCCGCTCAACCTACGGCATCCCAACTGTCCCAGGATTTTTACATGTCGAATCTGGTGAAGTCACTGTTCGTTGCGACTCATCCATGTCTGAAGAAGAAATCAAAGCATTCGCTCATTTATAAAAAAATAGCTAGAGATCAGTCTCTAGCTATTTCTCATTTTCCGAAAAAGTCGTCCAAATCTTCTGCTGAGGTTTAGCAAACGGATAGTCCGAAAATTCTTCTGGTGTTAACCAAACAGTCGATTCACTTGTTGGCTGCACTCCTTCTTTTACCAGGCCGAATCGGATCTGAACCTGCCATTTGCGATGCGAAAAGATATGCTGAACGATAGGATACGATCTGTCCTGCCAATCAATGGCCAAGTCATAGTCCTGTTCAAAGGAGAGAATATCTGGGTTGTCTACTAAATGACCCTGCCCATCCAGTAGAGATAATTGTCCTAGGTTCTCTGATAGGCTATCCACTTCGATCAAGGGGAAATGCCAGAAACCTGATAAAAGACCTTCTCGCTCATTTTTCTCCAACAAGTAGCGTCCTTGACTATCCTTGATAATAAAGGCTGTGAGATAGACAGGTACCGGTTTCTTCTTAGGAGCCTTAATGGGATAACGATCCATGGTCCCATGTTGATAGGCCGCGCTAAATTCCTTAACAGGACTCTCTTCCGGCCGTGGATTGACTGGGGACTCAATATCTGAGCCCAAATCCATCAAAGCCTGATTGAAATCACCCGGACGGGCCGGATCGATCAAAATTTCCATCATAGCTTGAAAAATCTTGCGATTAGTTGGAACTCCGATATCATAGTCCACCTCAAACAAGCGGGCTAGAACACGCATGATATTGCCATCTACTGCCGGCTCTGGCAAGCCAAAAGCAATACTGGCAATGGCACCAGCTGTATAAGGTCCAATTCCCTTGAGTTTAGAGATAGCCTCATAGCTTGATGGGAACACTCCTCCGTGATTTTCCATTATCTGCTGCGCAGCTTTCTGCATATTGCGGACACGTGAGTAATACCCCAAGCCTTCCCAAGCTTTTAAGAGTCTTTCTTCAGGAGCTTGAGACAATTCAGCGACCGTCGGAAACCAGTCTAAAAAACGCTCATAATAAGTAATCACCGTATCGACACGTGTCTGCTGGAGCATAATTTCTGAGATCCAAATTTTATAAGGATCCTGGGTCCTTCTCCAGGGGAGATCCCGTTTATGGGCATCATACCAGGCTAATAACTTTTCTCGGAAGGAAGCAATTTTTTCCTCCTCCCACATGGTAATCCCGTAATCTTTTAAATCTAACATATTCCTAGTATACCACAGAATGAGTTAGAGTTTAGAAATTCTGATTTTATAAAGAAAAAGAGGCTGGGACAAAAGTCCTAGCCTCTCAATTATTTTTGGATTGTCGAGCAAGACGCAGTGGTTGAGTGGG
>CAKPZX010000100.1 GCA_934215455.1 uncultured Streptococcus sp. | reverse complement strand
ATAGAGAATGCAAGAATTTCGGGACAATGTTAAGAAGATGTAAACTATCACAAGATTGTGATAGTGCATTTAGTCTCCTATGTAGCGTTTTCATAAGAGAAAAAGACCTCTTAAAGAGGTCTAAAGTCAATGAATCTACTATTTTTTCTCACCAAAAAGCACTGATATTAAGGATTACTGTCATAAATCATTCTGCTAAAAGCACTTCTTTGATGGTTTGTTTTTGGAGTTTTCTGTTGGATAGATAAAAGAGGCTTTCATAAATCACAGCAAAACCTATCAAGGTCCAAAAGCACACATTCCCATCAAAGTGATGCTCAATCTTTTCAGGAACTGTATCTTTGATCACACCGATCAAGATTTCCATGATACCATATTGATAAGCTGTCCCAAGAACAAATCCTAAATAAGCCCAAAAACGATAGGGAGCGAGAATATGACCTTGGCATTCACGATCGGTGTAGCCAAAAGCCTTCATAAGAGCCAAGGTTTCGCGACTTTCTGAGACCACAATCCCCAATGACAAAAAGAGAATCGAGAAAGAAAGGATTAAGCCAATCATAATCATCATGGTTTGGATGATGTCATCTGTGTAATCTCTTAAGCCAAAGGACAATTGAACCATGGCCGCAAAACACATAGAGCCAAAGACCACAAAAAACAAGATAGATTTTCTCCCCCATATCAGTGACGAAGACAGCTCTTTTAAGAAGGATTTGTCTTCCCTGGAACCCCTCTTTCTCCTTTTGACCTTGATCGGACTTGGGGACTTTTTCAATAAGCGAAGTGCCGGCGTTTGTAGTTGTCTTCTAGCATAGCCAATCGCGAGAAGCATAAAAAATGTCGTTGGCAGGATCACCAAAGCAAGCAAGAGCTGCCAATGAAAATGAATGGTGATTTCTGGCAGGATCCTCTTTTCATTACGAAAGTCATAAAAATGTCCCATCATAAGAAATGAAGCGAGATAGCCAAGAAGCGCTCCAGCTCCAAAACTGAGCCCAAAGGCCCAAAACCGTTTAGCCAACTGGCCATTGCTGTATCCCAAAGCCTTTAAAATCCCTAATTGTTCCTTGTGGTCATCGACAAATTGTTTGATATAAAAACACATGAGAAGAATCGATGTCAAGGACAAGACGACCCCACTGACCATGGCCACCATCCAAGAAAGCGAAACCTGGGCATCATAGTAGGTCTGAATCATGGGATTGGTTTTCGAAATCTCTAATTGCTCGATGTCCAAGTAAAAATTTAAGAAGAGATTGGCCACAAAGACCGCACAAGCTCCAATAATACTGACGACAACTAATTTTCGAATATCTTTTACTGAAAACATGGCTTACCATCCAATCTCAAAGGCAGTCTGAGGCTGATCATTGATCACAACTTCGGTAATCTTACCACTATTGACACGAATGATGGTTCTGGCCATATCCGCAATATTTTGGTTGTGCGTCACCATGATCAAGGTAAAGCCCAGCTTTTCCTTCAGTTTCCAGATATAGTCGAGAATCTTGCGCCCTGTTTCTTCATCGAGGGCTCCCGTAGGCTCATCTAAGAAAAGAATCTCTGGCTTTTTGGCCAAGGCCCGAGCAATGGAGACTCTCTGCTGTTCCCCACCAGACAATTCACTCGGATACTTGTCCAGCTTATCGCCAAGTCCCAAATCCTCGATAATCTGCAAAAAATCATGATTGTTTGCCAGGTCAGCTCCCATCTTTACATTTTGTCTAACCGTTAGATTAGGCAATAGATAATACTGCTGGAAAATAAAAGCAATCTTCTCCCGTCTAAAGGCCGTCAATTGAGCATCCGAGAGTTGTGATAAATCCTGTCCTTGAATGAGTATATGCCCCTCGTCTACCTTTTCTAATCCTGATAACACGTTTAAGAGAGTTGATTTCCCCGATCCAGAAGGGCCTAGGATAACCACATCATCCTGGTCTTGAATCTGCAAATCAATCCCCTTTAAAACCTTGGTTTGGCCGTAACTTTTGTGCACATTTTCTAGTTGAATCATTTCTTTCCT
>CAKPZX010000099.1 GCA_934215455.1 uncultured Streptococcus sp. | reverse complement strand
TTTCCGTTCAATTCAAAAGTCTTGGCATCGATGTCGATCAATTCTTCTGCTGATTTGCTTGCCAAGTTAGTACCAGCCTTGAGCATGGCAAGACCGTATTCTTCCAAGTTGACACCAGCCAATTCAGCCAATTCTGGCGCAATCACTTTATCAGATGGGTGTGTTGTTGGAGATTTCAAAAGAAGAGTATCTGAAATCAAACCTGAAAGCATCAAACCTGCCAATTCTTTTGGCACTGCTACACCGTGTTCTTTAAACATGCGGTAAACGATAGAAGATGCTGATCCTACTGGTTCCAAACGCATGTAAAGTGGGCTGGCAGTTTCAAAGTTAGCTACACGGTGGTGATCCACTACACCATATACTTCTACTTCAGCGATATCTGAAACAGATTGTTGGAATTCATTGTGGTCCGTCAAGATGACTTGTTCTGCACCTTCTGCTTTAGCTGATGTGATGACGCGTGGTGCTTCCACAGCAAAATAGTCCAACACGAAAGCTGTTTCTTCATTTGGAGTTCCAAGAGCCACTGCTTCTGTATCCAAACCATAAGCTTCTTTTGCTAGATAAGCAAAAGCTACAGATGAGCCGATAGCATCTGAGTCAGGATTTTGGTGACCAAAAACGAGAATTTTTGACATGTTTCTACCTCTTTATTTCATTTATAGATTCACTTTATTTTAGCACGTTTTGCCATTTAAAGAAAGGGAATAGTTGTGCATTTCAATAGAAAAGACAGCTGGAGTGACCAACTGTCTATACTTTTTATCCTTTGACCCGTTTCAGGTAATCTTGGTAACTTTCTGTTTCCATCAAATCTTTTGCATTTTGGACCCGTTCTTTTGTCGGTGGTTTCACACCCTCCAATTTGTACGGAATTCCCAATTCACGCCATTTGAATTCCCCCATAGTATGGTAAGGCAGGATCTCAAATTTATCGACATTTTTAAGGGTTTTAACAAATTTTCCAAGCTCGATCAAGTCATCATCTCGGTCTGTAAGCCCAGGCACCAAAACGTGACGAATCCAGACTGGTTTTCCAATATCAGATAGGTACTTGGCACAAGCTAGAATCGTTTTATTGGTATGGCTGGTCACAATTTTATGCCGTTCATCATTGATTTCCTTGATATCAAGAAGCACCAAGTCTGTCACTGCCATCAAGCGGTCAAATTTTTCCAAATAACGAGGTGTATTCCGGAAAGGAAGGGCACAGGTATCCAAGGTACAATGAATGCCCAACTCTTGAGCCTTGGTGAAGAGGGCAATCAAAAAGTCAATCTGCAAGAGGGCTTCTCCTCCACTGACAGTGATTCCCCCTTTTTCGCCCCAAAATCCACGATAACGGAGGGCTTCTTCTAAGACATCATCCACCGTCCGTTCACGGGACTTGTTGGTTTCCATTGCCCAAGTATCTGGATTGTGGCAGTATTGACACCGCATTTGACAGCCTTGAAGGAAGACAATAAAGCGGATCCCAGGCCCGTCTACTGCCCCAAAACTTTCTGTTGAGTGTACCATTCCTGTTACTTTTCCATAGTCAACTGTTTCATTTTCCATTGAGGAACCTCTTCTCTTGAAAACGTTTTATGGTTTTATTATAACACGATTCCATCTATTTTAAAGAGTTTAAGCTTCTTTTTGAAAAGAAACTGTTCTTTTCAGTAGTTTTCATTGTCCTAGTACAGTTTCCAATATGGGACTATCTGTCCTGTATTTTAGGAGAAAAAAAGGAGCCAGAGACTCCTTTTTTAGATCTTTCTTATAAAACACGTTAGTGAGTCATCCTTTTCTTCTTGTACCAAACAAGAATCATCGTAGCTACTGCCACTCCAAAAAGAGCTAGATAGCTTGTTTCTTGTCCAGTAGATGGAAGGATTTTCCGTTTACCTGGTGTCTTCGTTTCTGTTGCTGCCTCTTCCTTGTCGTCTTGCTTCTCATCTTCGTTCTTGCCCTTCTCTTTGCTTTCAGATGGTGAACTCTTTTGTTCATTGGCTTGAGCCTGATGAGGGACTAGTTGAGACCCTGTATTCGATGAAGAAGGGCTGGTTTGATCCGTTGCTTGTCCTGCATTTCCTTGTTGATCATCCGTCGGCGTTCCTGGAGTTTG
This sequence comes from uncultured Streptococcus sp., assembly GCA_934215455.1. Classification (GTDB taxonomy): domain Bacteria; phylum Bacillota; class Bacilli; order Lactobacillales; family Streptococcaceae; genus Streptococcus. The sequence continues at coordinate 105 of CAKPZX010000099.1, read as the reverse complement.
TGCTCCACTAAAGTCGATTTGGACCAAGACAGGATCATGGTCTGATGCACGACCGTGTTCCTTCATAAAGGAAGCATTGATATGGACTGGTTCAAACCTTGCTTT
>CAKPZX010000098.1 GCA_934215455.1 uncultured Streptococcus sp. | reverse complement strand
CTGGAAAATCAAGAAGCAGAAGAAATCCTTCGTGGAGCTGGACGAGAAGATATCGTCATGAACCGCTGTATCAAACGGGAACACACCCGACTGATCTTAGGAGACTCCCTATACGGTTTATAAATGCTAAACAATTGACATAGAAGAAAACCCCAGCAAGCTGGGGTTTTCTTCTTACTCTTATTCAGTTTCATGGCTTGGATGGCCTGTGAAATGGCGCGGCCCTTGTTTAATCTGCTTGATTTGATCATAAAAGGCAATTTGGCAGTTGATAAAGTAAGGCATGGTATAAAAGCCGATGACATCGCGCGTGAAGTAATTCAAGAAGTACCAACCAATCAAGGTTAGGTCGAGCACTAGGCGATTGCTGCGGAACCCTTTCATGGTTTCACGACTTTGGCGAAGGACTCCAAAGGCTCCCTTGTAGTCGCCGTCTCGTAATTGCTCGTAGAGGATCAATTCGACCAGGCTGAGACTGTAGTATTGTGGCAGGTAAAAGAGGAGGCCAATCAGGCCAAGTACAACGCCAGCAGTCATCAGAGGCATTTGTTGCATGAGAGATTGGAATTCAGGACTGGAAGCACTCAGAGTGCTAGGGTTGCTCACCTTATCGTAGATCGCCAAAAATCGAATGCTGGCGTAGGTGCTGATGAGACTCCCCACATAGAGGATGAGTCCCCATAAAAAGAGGACAGCTTGCTTCAAGATCAAGGTGGCAAATACAGAGGTAAAGCGATCTTGTTTAAAGATATCTAAGACGCGTGTTCGGTGTTCGATCTTGGGATTAATCGTATCTAAATAGCTAAAAGTCGCACCAACCACTAAAATGGAGATGACAAAGGAGACGACAGAAGGAAAGAGCTGTCGCTGGATCATGTAGATACTTGCTTGCTGCAAGGTCATATCCGGTAGTAGATCGACCAGATCTTGCCCGCTTAAGAGAAAGTTAGCAAGAATGGTCAACAAGACCGGAAGAGCAAAAAGGATAGCTAAGCCCGGTTGCTGGACTTGCATGGTACGTGCCCGGAGGCGAATCAGTTTAAGGTTCATAGATGACACTCTCTTCATAGTAGTACTTTTTATTATAACATAAGTCCGTGACAGAGCCGGTAAAATTTGGTACAATCGTACAGGTGCTCACAGGAAAACTGTGACAGGAATAAGAAGGCTGGGACTGTTTTTCCCAGTACGGAGGTAACCATGACAGATTCACCGATTCAATATCGATTAATCAAAAAAGAAAAGCATACAGGTGCTCGTCTGGGAGAAATTATCACCCCTCACGGGACCTTCCCGACCCCAATGTTTATGCCTGTAGGGACTCAGGCAACCGTTAAGACCCAATCGCCAGAAGAACTCAAGGAAATGGGTTCCGGCATTATCTTGGCCAACACCTACCATCTCTGGCTTCGTCCCGGGGATGATCTAGTCGCAAAAGCAGGAGGACTGCACCAGTTCATGAACTGGGACCAGCCCATTTTGACAGATAGTGGAGGCTTCCAGGTCTATTCATTAGCGGATACCCGCAACATCACCGAAGAAGGGGTAACTTTTAAAAATCACCTCAACGGCTCGAAGATGTTCCTCTCACCAGAAAAGGCCATCTCCATCCAAAACAATCTAGGGAGTGACATCATGATGTCCTTTGATGAATGTCCTCAGTTCTATCAACCCTATGATTATGTAAAAAAATCAATCGAACGGACCAGTCGTTGGGCAGAACGTGGGCTTAAGGCTCACCGTCGCCCTCATGATCAAGGTCTTTTCGGGATTGTCCAAGGGGCTGGATTTGAAGACTTGCGCCGTCAATCTGCTCAAGATCTGGTCAGCATGGACTTTCCAGGCTATTCCATCGGTGGCTTAGCTGTTGGGGAAAGCCATGAAGAGATGAATGCGGTGCTGGATTTCACAACTCCACTCTTACCAGAGAACAAGCCTCGCTATCTCATGGGAGTAGGAGCTCCAGACAGTCTGATCGATGGTGTTATTCGTGGAGTGGACATGTTTGACTGTGTCTTGCCGACGCGGATTGCGCGAAATGGTACCTGTATGACTAGCCAAGGACGCCTAGTGGTGAAAAATGCGCAATTTGCAGAAGACTTTACACCGCTAGATCCCGAATGTGATTGCTACACTTGTAAGAACTATACCCGAGCTTACCTTCGCCACCTCCTCAAGGCAGATGAGACCTTCGGCATTCGCTTGACCAGCTACCACAACCTGTACTTCTTGATCAACCTCATGAAGCAGGTCCGTCAAGCCATCATGGATGACAATCTCTTAGAATTCCGTGAGCATTTCGTCGAAAAATATGGCTATAACAAATCAGGACGGAATTTCTAGGA
>CAKPZX010000097.1 GCA_934215455.1 uncultured Streptococcus sp. | reverse complement strand
GGAGCCAAAGCTCCCTTTTCTTATTTTGTAAAATCGATCCGTTTAGAAAGTTGATTGATCACAATCGCTCCAAAAATCAAGGATGCGAATTCACCCAATCCCATGGTCAACCAGTTATAGAAGAATGGTTGGCCTTGAAGGTAGTATAGTTCCAAGGCAATCGTAAACATGGAGATGGAAAAGAAAATCGCAAACAAGAAATGGTCCAAGCGAATAAGACCGTCAAACAAGAACTTGTTTTTGAATCGACCAAATAGAATGAGTCCAAGTCCTAAGAAGACAAAGGTTGAACCTCCACCGACAAAGACATCGATCCATCCAAAACTAAATAAGTTAGCAATCATACAACCAAGCGTCACCGCAATCAAGTACTTCTTATTGTAAAAAGCTAAGAAATTCATCATTTCCGAAACACGGAATTGATAGCCATAGTAGGCCATAGCGTTGAGAGGTGGGGTAATGGTCAATACGATATAAATCGCAGCAACAATGGCAATTTGTGCCATATCACGAGCAGTTAACTGTTTCATTTATTCTCCTTTAGCGGTTTTCCCGCGTGTAATATGCTTGGCGAAAGGATCTTAAGCACCAAGGGTTGAAGGTTTGATTTCTTCAACCTTTCAAGTATAGCATATTTTGAGGTTTTATGGTAGACTGAATTTATGAAAACACTAATTAAAAAATTTTTTGATAATGAGATTTTATCCTATCTCTTTTTTGGAGTTGCCACAACCATTGTTTCCGTAGGAACCCGCCTCTTCATCTATCATGTGTCTCGTGATGAACGATTAGCGACCGCAATTGGAAACATTGCCGGGATCCTCTTTGCCTTTGCAACCAATGATACCATTGTCTTTAAACAAGAAAGAAAGGGCTGGTTTCAGCGCTTGATCCGATTTGCAATTGCGCGCTCTGGGACCTTTGTACTGGACATGGCCTTGACCGAGATTTTTGTCAAGCAGTTCCCAGGAATTATCGGGCAATTCGTCCACAATAACAAGAGTCAGATCAATCTGATCGAAACCCTCTTTGCACAAGTGGCCATTGTAGTCCTCAATTACGTCTTTAGTAAACTCTTTGTCTTTAAAAATAAAAACAAGGCTTGAAACGATTGTTTCAGCCTTATTCTTTTAAACTTCTATACTTGCATGTTCTGCACTTAATTGATAGATGGTGCCTTCAACCCCAAAATAATCTTTGGCTAGATCTTTCAATTCCTGCATAGCTGTTTGGGCTCGTTTGGCCTGCTCCTCATTGATGGCTTCAATAACTAAAATAGCGTCCTTGGTATCTTCTGTTAACATAGTTCTTTGTGCCTCACGCCAATTCAAGCAACGGCAAACAGCTCCTTCTTGGTCGTAGTAGATAATCTCCCCTTCCAAAGCTGGAGCATCTTCTTCAGCACCTAATGGAAAGAAAGGTTCGCCTCCTTTCGCTTGTCCTAGAGAGAGTCCACCCACCAATTTATCCATATCTTCTCCCCCACAAGGAAGGGCATAGGCCATCGAAACACTATTGTAAAGATCAACCAAAGGATTAATCGGATAGAATTCACGTCCCTGGTGAACTCGTTTTAAGAGCGCCTCGATTGAAGATCGGGCTCCTTTTTTTGTTTTAAACTTGCTAAAAGCCTGACGCCACTCTTGGACAAATTCACTCTGGGTATAGTTTTCTTCATCGATAAATTCCCATGCTCGCTTGGTACCCTTGTCCAACAATTCTTTGAAATAAGGATCCTTGGCTTCATCTACTGTATTATCAATACCATACAAGGACATCACTGTAATTCTAGCTGTTGGAAATAAATCCCAAAATGCTTGATCGACTGTCACTTTCATTGCTTTACCTCACTATAATTTCTTTTTTGACCTTTTTTGACTAGCTCCCAATCCAAGGTGATATTCTCTCGAACTCGGATGAGATACTCCTCTAACTGTGCGACTTCTTCTTTGGAAAATCCTTTTAAGGCAGTTTTTTCAGAGTAAAGATGTTCCCCTAAAATGAAGGGGTAAATCTGCTTACCTTTTTCAGTTAATTCCCATTCCTTGATTTTAAGGTTTTCACCCCTTGGACGCTGCTGAATCAGTCCTCGTTCTTCTAGTTTTTTTACAGACCTTGCAACGGTGGATCGATCTACTTTCAAGACTTCAGAGAGTTCTTCCTGAATCATTCCAGGTTGCTCGGCAATTCGCACCAAGTAGAGGTATTGACCACGCGCCAGATCCAAATCTCGAAATTCAATATTTGCTATAGAATCCAGTGCTCGCGCAATGATGCCAATCTCACGCAAAATACTCATCTCACTCCTCCTTTCCTATTGACAATAGCATAACACATTTTTGTTGCAAATGCAACA
>CAKPZX010000096.1 GCA_934215455.1 uncultured Streptococcus sp. | reverse complement strand
TCTTCCAACATTTTGATCATTTGAGCACCAACGGCACCTGTAGCACCGACAACAGCAACTGTGTATCCCATAGTAAATCCTCTTTCAAAATTTTCTAAAAATTGAGTATTTGTACTATTATACAATTTTTTGGCATAAATGAAAAGTACCAACAGTAGGAAAAAATCCTGATTCTAAGACCAGGATTTTTAATGGTTATTTATCATAAAAGCTCTTTAATTCAGGTCATAGTTCAAATCACTTAAATCTTTCTTACCTTGTGTTTCTTCAGCAAGAAATGGAACTTGATGGATCCCCTTTACACCTGCCACGATAGACGCCGGAAATGAAACAATTTCTTGATTGATGTGGCTGACATTACTGTTGACAATTCGCTTCGCTGCAGCAAGATCTTCATTTTCGTCAGCAATTTCCTTTTGTAAGGCCAAGAATTGGTTAGAAGACAAGAGCTCTGGATAGTTTTCACCGACTGCACGAATTTGTGCCAAGACATCGTTTTGATTGGTAATGACTTGATTGGATTCTTGAATAGTCGCTCCTTGGCGTAAAGCAACTAAATCAGTAAAAATCTGTTGCTCGTGTTTGGCATAGGCTTTGGCTACTTTTAGCATTTCCGAAATGGTATCATAGCGTTTTACGAGGACGATATCAACGGTTCTCTTTGATTCTTCAATGGTCACTAGATAGCGATTGAGGCGATTTCCTACACTAATAAACCAAATGGCCAATAGGACAACAAACAATAGAATGATTCCAATAATGAGGTTCATGATGCTTCTCCTTCAAAAATTGCTGTTATTTCTTTAATTAAAGCTAGTTCTCTGCATAATTTATGATATTCAGATACCAAAGACAGCTGATCAATATCTTCCGGTTTTTGGGGCGTCGGAAAGATATAGCGATCGGTATACAAAGAAATAAATAGTTTCTTGTCTTTCAAAAATACACACATGGCATTTTGAGAAATTTGTCGATCAAACCATTCCAACATCTTAGGGGTGAGAAATTTACGGGCAGACAGTTCATCCGTACAGTAGATATTATAATTCTCGTTATTGCGAATATCCTCGGTTTCAATCTGAACTTCATCTCCTCTGGCTCCAGGATAAACCCCATTCACCTCCCTCTTAAAAAGAAAGGATTTCTTGGTTGGCACAACCCGAAGATGACCGGAGAAATTGATCGGTAGACATAAAGAGAACACTTGTCCAAGGAAATCTGTAACTTCCACATGTTCCGTCCTCGTATGTCCATTAGATGTCCGGTAACGAGTCTCCGTATGATGGGCATAGAGATTTGAAACCGTTAGCTCTTTGTCATCATGAAACGATAGCTCTTTAAAACATAGAAAATCAGTCGACCGAGGACATAAATGCGAGAGAGCTTCAGAAGGGATGGAACCGTCCTCTTTGATCGAAGCCTTAGGAAAAACTTCCTTTAATACAGGCGACAGGATATCATCAAGATAGATCTCATCGTTCGATCGAATTCGATCCCCAAACAAGGCTTTTCGTTTTTTGTATGCTGGTAAATAATAAAACACCACTACAAGAAGAATGATAACAATCGCTGCTCGCCATCTAACAAGTTGGAAGGAGAGAAAAGCTAGAATACCACCAAGAATGGTGGCGTTTCTCCAATAAAGATTATTCTTCATTTGTTCCTTCATAATAAGCAACTTAGCCTGATATTGTTCTAATTTTTCCAGTTCACTGATACGTTGAAACGTTTCTTGTGACCACTTGTTGTTTGGACTGTTTTGATCATACACTATAACCATCTCCTTTCAAACACAAATGAATCCATTTATTTACATCATTATATCACCGGTAGTCATAAGAGGCAAACATATTTATGTATTTGCTTGCAATGAATTTCTACAAAAAAAATCCCCCACCAAATGGTAAGGGATCGAGGCATCTTTCGATGAGAACAGCCGGTTCACACAACTGTTCAAGGTCCGCTCCTGCGTTACAATTGAATGTAGACCTCCTCAGCGCAAAAGGCTCCTAAGAGCCAATCGACTCATCGCATAGACTTAGTGTACCATGAACGTCCACAAGCTGTCAAGAAGATAGGTACTTGCTTCCTTCTCGAATGCTCAAAGAAGATAACTGATCTCGATAGCGGTCGATAAAGGCCCCTACCCAATCCGGATTAACCTTGGAATAATTGCGTAAACTCCAGCCGATTGCCTTATTTATAAAGAACTCACTTTGACCTAGATTATTGAGGATCACTTTTTCTAACAAATCCGTATCTGTTTTTTCTTTCCTCATAAGCTGGTGATCAATGGCAATCCGCCTCAACCAAAAGTCCTGATCCTTACTCCAATCCAGCATAACCTGCTTAGTTTGTGGATAGTGAAAAGTAATCTCCCCGATGATACGGTCCAACTGATCTATACTGTCCCACCATGATTTGGTTTGAGCCAATTC
>CAKPZX010000095.1 GCA_934215455.1 uncultured Streptococcus sp. | reverse complement strand
ATGGCTTCATCCTCTAATTTTCCTTGACTACTTTCTCCAAATTCCATATTGGAGCGAATAGTGCCGCTAAAGAGCACAGCTTTTTGGGGGATATAGCCGACTTTATTGTTCAATTCTTGGTGGCTATAATTCTTGACATTGACCCCATCCACTAAGATCTTTCCTTCTGTCGCATCGTAAAAACGTGGAATTAAGTTGACCAAAGTGGATTTACCAGAACCAGTCGACCCGATGAAGGCAACGGTTTGTCCCTTTTGGGCTGAGAAGGTCACATGCTCAATCACAGCACGAGAAGTCCGTCCATATCTAAAGGAAACATCTTGAAATTCTACTGTACCTGCTTGGTCTGATTTTTCTTTTGACTCACTTGGGAAGGCTACAGACGGTTCTAGAGCCAAGACCTGATTAATCCGTTTTGCGGATACCAAGGCACGAGGAAGAATAATCAAGATGGCCACCATCATCATAAAGCCAACGACAACCTGCATAGCGTAAGAAGAGAAGGTGATCATATCTGAGAAGACCTTGGTCCGATCCGCTAAGGCAGAACTCACCGCAAGCTTTGTAGGATTTGTTGGCATGGTGATATCATTGATCAAGTGCGCCCCAATCCAGTAGATAGCAAGGGTCAAGCCACTTGATACCACTGTCATGACAGGGTTCATCAGAGACATCAAACGATAAACAAAGAGATTTAGACGGGTTAAGCCCTTGTTTTCAGCCTGGAATTTCTCATTTTGATATGCTTCCGCATTGTAGGCACGAACGACCCGCACCCCCGTCAAACTCTCCCGCGTCGTCGCATTCAAGGCATCGGTCAAGCCTTGAACCTTTTGCTGGCGCGGAAAGGCAATCAGAACCAGAACAGAGAGCAGAATCAAGACCATCAAGACCGCAATCCCAACAGAAGTTGTCCAGGCACTGCTCTTGCCCCAAATCTTGGTCAAGGCCCAAATCGCCATAATAGGCCCACGCGTCACGACCTGCATCCCCATGACAATCATGATTTGTAACTGGGTCAAATCATTGGTCGTCCGAGTCAAGAGAGAGGGAACGGAGAATTTCTTGATCTCTGCATCAGAGTAATCCATCACCTGGTGGAAAATCTCTCCTCGAAGCCGCGTCGTAAAGCTGGCAGCGACTCGTGAAGCCAAAAAGCCCACAAGAACTGCCATCAAAAAGCTTCCAAAAGAGAAGAGCAACATCTTACTCCCTGGCTCCATGATATCAGAAACCTTGGTCCCCTCCTTAGCTAAGAGGGTCGTAATATCGGACAAGTATTCCGGGGTCTTTAAATCCATCCAAACTGCCAGACAGATAAAGACCGTACTAAGGGCAATCATGCCCCATTCTTTGGCGGTTAAGCGCCGAAATATATTGATCATTCCTCGCTCCTTTTTTTCATATTCTCATAAAATTGATGCATAACCTTGAAAAAGATAGCAAATTCTTCTTCTGATACACCCGCTACTAGACTCCGTTCTACCTCTTCAAAGAATTGCTTCATGTCATTCAAATTGGCTTTCACACTGTCTGTTAGGTAGACATACTTGGCCCGTTTATCGGTCGGACTAGCCTCTAAATAAATAAACCCATTTTTCTCCATTCGCTTGATCAGATTACTGGTCACGGATTTTGTGATATGAAGTTCCTGTTCAACATCCCGAATTAAGGTCACTTTTCCCTCCTTTTCACGATGAGATAAGAATCTCAATACCTGACCTTGTGGTCCTGCGCTAAATTCAAACCCTCTCTTCTTGGCCTCTCTTTCCACCATGAGGTGAATGAGATGGCCAATTTTTTTTAATTCTTGTAATGGCTTTTCCATCATTCCTCCAAATAGTTCTCATAAGAACCTTAAAGTTACTATGAGAACTATTTTAGCACAAAAAAGATCCCTGTCAAGAAAAAAGTTTCTATAAGAACTAAAAAAATGGAGCCCAATCGACTCCATTAATGACTTCTAGATAATAATGCCTTCTAGATGATCCATTTCGTGCTGACAGATCTGGGCCGGAAAGCCTGACAAATGAATTGTTTTTGCATTCCAATTCACATCTCGATAGGTCACTGTAATCTCCTCATAACGGGTGGTAGGCCGACTCCCTACCAAGGACAAGCATCCTTCCTCTGTTTGGTAAGGTTTTTTCTTTTCAAGGAGAACAGGATTAAACAGGACCAAATTTTCACTTCCTATTCGGATGATAATCGCCCGTTTTTTCACCCCGATCATATTAGCCGCTAAACCAACACACTCAAGGAGATGAGCATTTAAGGTGTCCTGCAAATCCAAAGCCAAGGTGCGATCCTCAGGTGTCGCTTCTTCTGACTTTTGACCCAAGAATAAGACATCCTTTACAATATTCTTTTTCATTCCTTCCTCACTTCTTGATAGATAGACGAAAGAAGAGAGTGGGACAGAAATCGGTAATTCGTTAGAATTCGATTTCGTCGTCCCACCTCCGCACAGTTGAGTAGGGCTG
>CAKPZX010000094.1 GCA_934215455.1 uncultured Streptococcus sp. | reverse complement strand
GCCACATAGGCAAAGTAACCCAAGCGAGATTTAACACTACTTGGAACACTGAAGGTCAATTCTGTCATGGTTCCTGCTGCAGCAATATTGATGAAATACTTGCTGCCATAGGCACGACCAATATCCATCTGAATGGTTTGATTCTTTTCGATAATGCGAGCAGCCGCCACAGGATCTCCCATCGGGATCTTCAAGGCACGCGCATAGTCATTGGTGGTACCGGTCGGGATAAAGGCCATCTGCGGACGATTTTCCAGACCTGCGACCCCATTGACCACTTCGTTAATCGTACCATCTCCACCAGCGGCAATGATTAAATCAAAGCCTGCTTTAGCGGCTCTTTCTGCTTCATTTTGGGCAGAAAATGGTTCTGGAGTCGTTTGATAGGCGCTGGTTTCATAGCCCACGTCTTCAAGTACGTCCAAGACTTCCGCAATATTTTTCTTGATAATTTCTTGCCCAGAGGTCGGATTATAAATTAAACGGGCTTTTTTGATTCGTTCTACCATAAAGATCCTCTACAAACTTTCAAGCCAGGCCTCATCTTCTACCTGGATTCCTAATTCTTGTGCTTTGGTTAACTTGCTACCAGCGTCACTACCTGCAACGACCAAATCTGTTTTTTTGGAAACCGATCCAGTTACCTTAGCGCCCAGACTTTCTAATTTTGCCTTGGCTTCTGAACGCGTGAGTCGCTCTAGCTTCCCAGTCAAAACGACTGTCATTCCTGATAGGGCCGCATCAGCAGCGACTTTTTCACCAAGATATGCCATATTGACGCCAGCTTCTTTGAGCTCTTGCAAGAGACGCTTGGATCCTTCTTGCGCGAAATAACGCTTGAGGCTTTCAGCCACGACCATACCGAGACTATCAATGCTGGCAATCCGTTCTGGATCTGCTGCAGCCAATTGATCGAGGTCATGGAATTCTTGGAGCAAGATTTGACTAACCTTGCTACCGACATGGCGGATCCCCAAACCAAAGAGTAATTTCTCAGCTGAATTCTCTTTTGAAGCTTGAATAGCTTCATGGAGTTTTTCAGCAGATTTGTCTTTAAAGCCTTCTAAGGTCAATAGATCCTCGACTGTCAGACGATAGATCCCAGCTACATCCTCTACCAACTGAGCGGCGAAGAGTTTCTCTACAACAGCTGGACCCAAGCCTGTGATATTCATAGCATCCCGACTGGCAAAGTGGCTCAATCCTTCCTTAATCTGGGCTGGACAGAGCGGATTGATACAGCGAAGAGCCACCTCATCCTCAAAATGAAGCAACTCACTCTGGCAGCTCGGACAATGAGTTGGAATGGCTAATGCTTGATCAGATACCCGTTTATCTTTGACAACACGCAAGACCGCAGGAATGATATCACCCGCCTTGTAGACAATAACGGTATCATCCTGATGAATATCTTTTTCAGCAATATAATCCACATTGTGCAAGGTTGCCCGACTAACAGTGGTTCCTGCTAGCTGGACTGGAGTTAGATTGGCAGTTGGCGTCACAACACCGGTCCGTCCAACCGTCCAATCCACCGATAAGATTTTCGCTTCTTTTTCTTCAGCTGGAAACTTATAGGCGACAGCCCATTTAGGAGCTTTTACGGTAAAGCCTAGTTCTTCTTGAACAGCTAGGTCATTGACCTTGATGACGATCCCATCGATATCGTAGGGAAGATCCTCTCGAAGCTGAGCTACCTTCTGGATGAAGCCCCAAATTTGCTCCATATCCTCAGCCAGCACTCGCTCTTGGTTCACGACAAAGCCTAAGCGGGCTAATTTCTCAAGCACGCCTTCCTGACTGCTTTGATCCGTCGGGCTCACTTCTTGATACAAGAAGGTCGCTAGATTTCGCTTGGCCACGATTTTCGTATCCAATTGACGAAGCGTTCCTGCAGCAGCATTTCGTGGATTAGCAAACTCCGGCTCGCCGTTTTCTTGACGGATCTGATTGACCCGATCAAAGGAAGCCCGTGGCATGTAGCACTCGCCTCGAACTGTAATGTTCACTGACTCTGGTAACACCAAAGGAATGTCCTTGACCCGCTTGAGGTTCTCTGTAATATCCTCACCGACAGAACCATCCCCACGTGTCGCCCCCGTTACGAGGACTCCATTTTCATAGGTGAGGGAAATGGACAAGCCATCGATCTTCAGCTCACATACATAGCTGATAGAAGGAAATTCCTTACGGACACGCTGATCAAAGGCTTCTAATTCTTCACGCGAAAAAGCATCCTGCAAACTATAAAGGGGATACTGGTGCTGGTATTTGGTAAAGCCTTTTAAAACCACCCCACCTACACGGTGAGTTGGACTCTCTGGTAAGATCTCATCAGGATGAGCGGTTTCTAGTTTCACCAACTCCCGATATAATTGATCATATTCACTATCTGAAACAGATGGAGCGTCTTTTGTGTAATACTCGTAAGCATATCGATTGAGTAATTCCACTAATTCTTTCATTCTGGTTTTCATGTTCTTATTTTATCATAAAATCTTAATTTAGCCTTGAATTTACTGCATTCTTAGCATGAAAAAAAGGAGC
>CAKPZX010000093.1 GCA_934215455.1 uncultured Streptococcus sp. | reverse complement strand
ACAGCCCTACTCAACTGTGCGGAGGTGGGGCGACGAAATCGAATTCTAACGAATTACCGATTTCTGTCCCACTCTCATTTTTTCACTTTGTATGTTACGCCCTTTGTATCTTATTGGAATTGCGACAGGACGAAGGTGGATCGATACCATCCACCTGAGGAGTTAGTGAGTCGTGTCGGCAAGGCACCATTGTGCTTGCCGTTACACGAATTGAACACGCCCTAAATGCTGTGTGAAAAAGATAAATTCTCTTGTGAGCATCGCTCACTGCTAGAATTTCCTATTTTCACTGTGCATTTTACGGGCTTTGTATCTTATTTTTACGCTACTTCTTCTGTGAATTGGCTATTGTAGAGATCAGCATAGAAGCCATTTTGGCTCATGAGTTCTTGGTGGTTACCCTGCTCGATAATATTTCCATCTTTCATCACGAGAATCAGATCCGCATTACGGATAGTGGACAAGCGATGGGCAATGACAAAGGAGGTCCGGCCTTCCATGAGTTTGTCCATGGCTTTTTGAATCAACTCTTCTGTACGGGTATCGACAGATGAGGTTGCTTCATCCAAGATGAGGAGCGGGGCATCCTTCAAGAGGGCACGCGCAATGGTCAAGAGTTGCTTTTGACCAACAGACAAGGTCACTGAATCATCTAGCACGGTATCATAGCCATTCGGCAAGGTCCGGATAAAGTGATGGACCCCAACCGCTCGGGTTGCTGCTTCGACCGCTTCATCTGAAATATCGGTTTGATTGAAGACCAGGTTTTCCCGGATAGTCCCTTCAAAGAGCCAGGTATCTTGTAAGACCATCGAAAAGGCATCATGAACTTCTTCGCGACTCATGGCCTTAGTATCCACACCATCGATAGCAATTTTACCAGCTTGAATGTCGTAGAAACGCATCAAGAGATTGACCATGGTCGTCTTACCAGCACCTGTCGGACCAACAATAGCCACTTTTTGCCCAGACTTCGCTTCAGCAGTAAAGTCATGGATAATAGTCTTATCTGGTGAATAGCCAAAACGCACATGTTCAAAGGTGACATGACCTTTTGGTGTTTCCAATTGACGTGTTTTTTGGGATTCATCTTCCATTTCTTCTTCGTCTAAGAATTCAAAGACACGCCTCATAGCAGCACTAGCTGATTGTAATTGGGTAATTCCTTGGGCCATTTGACCAATTGGTTGGGTAAAGATACGGACATAGGTCATAAAGGCCACAATGGTCCCAATGGTAATATCTCCATTAATGGCGAGGGCAGCCCCTACGATACAGACCATGACATAACCAAAATTCCCTACAAACTGCATCAAGGGCATCATAATCCCAGAGAAGAATTGGGATTTCCACATGCTTTGATACAAATCTTGATTGATGGCATCAAAATGATCTTTGGCTTGATGACGGCCATTGTAGGAAATAACAACATTATGTCCACTATAGATTTCTTCAACATAGCCTGAAACTTTGGCAAGATTATCTTGTTGCTGTTTAAACAAAGGCTGACTCTTGACCATAATGATGCTGGAAAGAGCAAAGCCGGCAAAGACGGATACAATCGCTGTGACAGCTAAGTGCCAGTCCGTCTTAAACATCATAAAGATAGATCCAATCAATAAGACGATAGAGGAGACCATTTGAACCAAACTTTGGTTAAAGGATTGGGTCATCAAATCCACGTCATTGGTCACACGAGACAAGGTATCTCCTTGTTCATGGCTATCAAAATATTGGAGGGGCACGCGATTGATCTTCTCAGCGATGGCATTGCGCAAGCGTTCTGCGAAGCGCTGAATCATTGTTGAGATAATGAAACTACTGCTGTAGGACACCAGTGCTCCAACTCCATAAAGGATGGCTAAGGTCAGGGCAATCGAAGTGATTTTGTCAATATCAATGGCGCCTCCCATCCCTTTTGTGATGGTATCCGTGATTTCTTTTAACTTATCCGGTCCAATAACCGTGATAATACTCGATACGATTGAAAAGAGGATAGCAACTAGGAAAAATAGGTGGAAGCCCTTCAAATAGGGAGAAAGTTGTCTCCAAAGGGACGAATCTTGTTTTGTTTTATGCATGTTCCAACTCCTCCTTAGACAATTGTGAATAGGCAATTTCTTGATAGACTTCATTGGTCGCAAGCAATTCTTTGTGGGTGCCTTGACCGACGACCTTCCCTTGATCCAAGACCAAAATCAAATCCGCATCCATAATGGTCGAAATCCGTTGGGCAACGATCAATTTGGTCGTATCTGCCAGCTCTTCTTTCAGGGCTTGTCGCAAGATACGATCCGTTTTGTAATCCAGGGCTGAGAAGGAATCATCAAAGATGAGGATCTCGGGCTTACGTGCAAGGGCACGCGCAATGGCCAAACGTTGACGTTGTCCTCCAGAGAAGTTGCTTCCTCCTTGCGCTACTTCTGTATCCAAGCCCTTCTCTTTTGCGGCAACAAACTCTTTGGCTTGGGCCAATTCAAGAGCTTTCCAGATGGCTTCATCCTCTAATTTTCCTTGACTACTTTCTCCAAATTCCATATTGGAGCGAATAGTGCCGCTAAAGAGCAC
>CAKPZX010000092.1 GCA_934215455.1 uncultured Streptococcus sp. | reverse complement strand
GCTAGGATCACTCCGAGCATGACTGCGAGGCTACTGCGTTTGAAGTCCCAGTCAAGGATGGAGGCCGCAAGAGCTCCGGTCCAGGCACCCGTTCCCGGAAGAGGAATTCCCACAAAGAGCAATAAGGCCCAGAAGATTCCCTTGTCTCCTGCAGCTTTTTCTAATTTCTGTCCGCCTCTATGACCTTTATTGAGACACCAGCTAAAAAAGCCTCCGATGATCGGTTTTTTGGCGCCCCAAGTAAGAATATGGCGGGCGAAGAAGAAGATCAGAGGGACAGGGAGAAGATTTCCGATCACTCCGATTAGGAGCGCTGTCCATAAGGGAATGCCATTTGCAATGGCAAAAGGGATGGCCCCGCGCAATTCAACAAGGGGAACCATGGAGATCAGGAAGGTAAAGATATATTTCATTGGTCAAGCCTTTCGATTAGTCTTCTTCATTCTATCGTATCTTTTCTCAATTGACAACTATGATATTTTTAAATCTTTTATCTTGACTTTCTGATGGAGGAAGCATATAATAAAGACATAGTTAATTAGAATCATTATAAAAAAGGAGAAACGATATGACAACTATGAAACATGAAGCAGCTACTGATGTAGCAACTTTTGCACCTTCTAATAAAGAAACTCTTCCAGAAACAAAAGCCCTCTTGAACCAAGTCGTAGCAGATCTCTACGTCGCTCACATTGCCCTTCACCAAGTACACTGGTATATGCGTGGACGTGGCTTTATGGTTTGGCATCCAAAAATGGACGAATACATGGACAGCTTGGATGCAACCTTGGATGAAGTGAGCGAACGCTTGATCACTCTTGGTGGTGCGCCATATTCTAGCATGACTGAATTTTTGGAACACAGCAATATTGAAGAACGCCGTGGAACATTTACGAAAAATGTAGAAGAAAGCTTGACTCGTGTTCTTGAAATCTTCCATTACCTTGACGGCCTTTACCAAAAAGCTTTGGATGTTACTGACGCTGAAGGCGATGATGTAACCAACGATATCTTTGTTGGGGCTAAAGCAGAACTTGAAAAGAACATTTGGATGGTGGCTGCTGAACTTGGTCAAGAACCAGGATTATAAGATCATAAAAAAAATAGAAGCCGTTGGCTTCTATTTTTTTGGTTCGTAGGGGATTTCCACTAATTAAAGGAATTCTTAATCTAACTATAGTTGGGGTGAAATCGAGGTCTATTCCTCCTCTTTTTTTGGTATAGTTAATATGTGATTTTCTGTAAGCGTTCGCAGGTATAAGAAAGCGCTTACAAATTCAATAGTTAATCCTAAGAGGAGGTTTTTATGGGAAAGTCTTTTTTTGAAAAGCGTCCTGTTTTTAGTATTCGTAAGCTCTCAGTTGGAGCTTGTTCTGTTGTGATTGGGATTTCTGCCTTGGGTCTTTCAAGGGTCCATGCGGAAGAAAAGCCAGCCCTCGAAAGTGAACCGACTTCGATGGAGACACCAAGTGTTGTGACGGAAAACTCAGAAGCGGAAGTTCCTGGAGCTGTTGCAAGGGTTTCAGAAGCTCCAGCTGTCATCACCCCTACCAGAGCTGAGGGAATGCCAGCCCCTCAAGGCGAAGGCCAGCCTGTTTCTACTTCATCTGAGCGTGCTACAGGAACGGAAGCAACAGCTGCTCCAGATCAAAATCGTGTAGCGGAGGATATTGTGCAAGATCGAGAACGTGATTTTAATAAAGATTGGTATTTTAAATTAAATGCAGCTCCTGGTGCAGAAGGGCGTCAAGTGGATGTCAAGGATTGGAAAAAATTAGATCTTCCTCATGACTGGTCTATTTTCTTTGATTTCGATCACAACTCTCCTGCTCAAAATGAAGGGGGTCAATTAAACGGAGGGGATGCTTGGTATCGTAAGACCTTCCGTTTGGACGACAAGGATCTAGATAAGAAGGTCCGCTTGGAATTTGGCGGGGTTTATATGGATTCCAAAGTCTATGTAAACGGACAATTCGTTGGTCATTATCCAAATGGCTACAATGCCTTTTCTTATGATATTACTCCTTATTTGAATGCGGATGGAAGCGAGAATACCATCGCCGTTCATGTGGTCAATCAACAACCAAGTAGCCGTTGGTATTCTGGTAGCGGGATTTACCGGGATGTTAAGCTGAGTGTGACGGACAAGGTTCATTTAGCGCAGTATGGGACTACGATTACGACCCCTCAGTTGGAAAAACAGCAAAATGGGGCAGTGGATACAGTGGTGAAGAGCCGCATTGTCAACCAAGATGATCAGGCCCATAGTATTTATGCGGAATATGAAATTGTCGATCAAAATGGCCAAGTGGTGAGCGAAAAAACGCGCAGTGAAGCACAAGCTGTTCTAGCAGGTCAAGAGATCAACCTGTCTCAAACCTTGCATGTTGAAAAACCAACCCTCTGGGATGTGAAAACGGATCATCCAGCTCTCTATACCTTGTATACGCGGGTTTATCGGGATTCGCAGTTGGTCGATGTGCAAAAGGAACGCTTTGGTTATCGCTATCTCAACTGGACGCCAGAAGGTGGCTTCTTCCTCAATGGGGTGGCGACGAAATTCCACGGGGTATCTCTTCACCATGACCACGGGGCTCTTGGAGCTGAGGAAAATTACAAGGCTGAATACCGTCGTCTCAAACAGATGAAGGACATGGGAGTCAATGC
>CAKPZX010000091.1 GCA_934215455.1 uncultured Streptococcus sp. | reverse complement strand
GACGCAACATTTGAAGCAGAAACAAAAGAAGGCTTGGTCTTGGTAGACTTTTGGGCAACCTGGTGTGGTCCATGTCGCATGCAAGCTCCTATCTTAGAAAAATTATCGGAAGAACTTTCGGAAGATGAGTTAAAAATCCTAAAAATGGATGTGGACGAAAATCCAGAAACAGCGCGTGCTTTCGGCATTATGTCTATCCCAACCTTGCTCTTTAAAAAAGATGGGCAGGTTGTTAAACAAGTAGCAGGGGTGCATACCGCAGCACAAATTAAGGCCATTGTGGCGGAGTTTAGTTAAAATTAATAGCACTCTCATTTTATTAATGGGAGTGCTTTTTACTATATAGTTGAATTATTTGTCTAACTTTTTGGGGTCAGTACAGCTACCTAACACTCTTCATTAATCCGTCACGGCACCTGTTCCATCAAAGCTCCAAGTCTCTTTGACATAAGTTGTCAATTGAGCTATTGTTTTTTCATCGCCAACACATACAATGTTATACACCTTATCATCCTTTTGGAATGTCCAGAGAATAGTATAATTGCCTGATTTAAGACTCATATTTACTTGAATTGCTCCGTTCCCTCCAACGGTAACAGAAGATCTTGAAATATTAACGACTTTATTTGTTTTGTTCATGCCACTTTCAAATCTTTTAGCCATCATATCAGGACCAAATTCCTCTCCTTCAGCTACATTTGCTTTTTCTCTATTGGAGGCATTTAAAATAATAGCATAATTACCACTTGGATCTCTGTATTCAATGTTATCTCCATTTTCTACAGATTCATATTTTTTCCAGTCACTCGGGATATTGACATATCCATAATCTGCTGAACCGATTCGTTTAGTTTTTTCAGAACTCTGATCACCATCTGATGTTTTTTTCTCTACCTTACTACTCGATTCTATAGTCTCTTTCACCACACTAGTGGAAGTAGATTCCGAAGATGATGGCCCACTGGACTCTTTCTTTGGACTGCTACAAGCAACAAGACTAACTAAAGACAAGACTGCAACAGCCACTAGTAGGGGCTTATTTTTCATGTTATCTCCTCATTGATAGATTTTTACTAACTAGTCTAACATATTCGCCAATGAATTCCTCACGGAATAAGTATCTATTCTCCCAATTCTGCACTGTAAGCAATAATTTGATCCACAGTGTCTGAAAGGAATTGGATGGTATCGCGGAGTGGTTTGTCAGTTGAAATATCTGCTCCGATGATCATGGCAGACTCAAGTGGGGTCTTGCTACCGCCTGATTTGAGAAGATCTAGCCAATCTTTAGCTCCATTTTCAGAGTTCTTCAAATGCAGGTAACCCGCTGTTGAGATAACCAAGCCGGCTGAGTAGGTGTAGCTGTAAAGCCCCATGTAGTAGTGGCTTTGGCGCATCCAGGTCAAAGCTGCATCGTCATCGATTTCAACGGCGTCTCCCCAGAATTCCGTTAGGACTTCCTTCATGATGCTATTAAGCTTGCTAGCACCGAAGGTACCACCTTCTTCGATCAAGGTGTAAACCTTGCGTTGGAAGGCCGCTTCTAACAAGTGGGTGATGAAGTTGTGGAAGTAGGTATCTGTCAATCGGTGAGCTAAGGCAAAGCGTTTTTGACGAGGATCGTCAAACTGGTGTTCCAAATAGTCGCTGAGGAGGAGCTCATTAAAAGTAGAAGGAGCTTCCACATAGTAGGTCGACATGTGGGCGTTGAAGTAGCTTTGGTTGTTGTCTGAGAAGATGAATTGACCAGAGTGTCCAATCTCGTGGATCAGGGTATAAACATCGCTCATACGCCCTGTCCAACTCATGAGGACATAAGGATGGACGCGGTATGGATCAGCGGCATATCCACCGGAATCCTTGCCTTCATTGGCCGCAAAGTCGACCCAACGTTCGGTTTGGTAGCGGGCAATTTCGCGGGAATATTCTTCCCCAAGAGGTGCTACAGATTTCATGACCAAGTCATAGGCATCATCAATGGTAACGTCTGGGTTGAGCGCACTGTCCAAGTCCAACTTCCAATCAGCAAAGGTCATTTTCTCAAGACCGTTGACCTTGGCTACGTGTTTGAGGAATTTTTGTGCGACTGGAGCGAAGTCCTTCATGATCAGGTCAATCTGACGGTCAAACATAGAGCGATCCACTTCTTGCTCAGCTAGGAGATAGTCAAAGACAGAGTCGTAGCCCCGCATATCTGCGATTAGTTTTTCAGACTTGACTTGGGCTAGATAGGTAGCGGCAGCCGTGTTTTGGTGCTTGCGAAGACCTTCTGAGAAGGAACGAAAGGCTTTTTCACGAACTTCCGCATTCTCATGGTTTTGGTAGAAGTTTTCATAGGTGACAAAGCTATTTTTGTAGACTTTTCCATCCACTTCGAAATCAGCCATTTCAAAGTCGCCTGCCCGCATCTTAGTATAGATGTCTTGCGGTCCGTAGAAGACTTCACCCAGGTTGGTCAAAGTTTTTTCCACATCAGCTCCCAAGTAGTGAGCTTTTTTAATTTTAGCCTGACGAATGGCAAAAGTGAGGTGAGGAAGTTGTCCCAGGCGTTCGAGGACATCTTCATCTGCTTCGACCAAAGCATCATCAAAGAAGGAAAGTTCAACGCTCGCCCAAGTTTCGAAATCCATCCCTGCTTGGGCAATTTCCGCAAAAGCTTCATCGCCAAAGTCAGTCGTTTGTGGCAT
>CAKPZX010000090.1 GCA_934215455.1 uncultured Streptococcus sp. | reverse complement strand
GAAATCTACAAATTTGACCTCTTGACGGGTATGGTCGGAGAGTTCGATGAATTGCAAGGAATCATGGGTGAAAAATACGCCCTCCTTGCTGGTGAAGATGCTGCGGTTGCGACAGCTATCCGTGAGCACTACCTTCCTGATTCAGCAGACGGAGCCCTTCCAGAGACTAAGGTTGGTGCTATCCTTGCGCTTGCAGATAAATTGGATACCCTCCTTTCATTCTTCTCAGTTGGCTTGATTCCATCAGGTTCCAATGACCCTTATGCGCTTCGTCGTGCAACACAAGGGATTGTTCGTATCTTGGATGCCTTTGGTTGGCATATCCCTATGGATGAGTTGATTGACAGCCTTTACGGACTTTCATTTGATAGCCTTTCCTATGACAATCAAGCAGAAGTGCTCAACTTTATCAAGGCGCGTGTGGACAAGATGATGGGACGCACACCAAAAGATATCAAAGAAGCTGTTCTTGCTAGTTCAAACTTTGTCGTGGCAGATATGCTGGAAGCAGCTGAAGCTCTCTCAGAAGCGGCGAAGACGGATGGTTACAAGGCAGCTGTTGAGTCCCTCTCTCGTGCCTTTAACTTGGCAGAAAAAGCAGATGCTTCAGTAGAAGTCGACGCTAGTCTCTTTGAAAATGATCAAGAAAAAGCCCTTTCTAAAGCGAGTGAAGAGCTTGAATTGACTGGTTCAGCAAGTGACAAATTGGCTCAACTCTTTGCTCTTAGCCCAGTCATTGATGCTTTCTTTGACAATACTATGGTAATGGCAGAAGATGAGGCTGTTAAAAACAACCGTTTGGCCCTTCTTGCAGGCCTTGTAGCGAAAGCTAATGCTGTTGCGGCCTTTAATCAATTGAACACAAAATAAGTACCTGATGACAGGTAGAAAGTAGGTTTTATTATGACACCTGAAAAAATCGCTCGTATTAATGAGCTTGCTAAAAAGAAAAAAACAGAAGGTCTGACTCCAGAAGAAGAAGTGGAGCAAGCAAAACTTCGTGAAGAATACATTGAGGGCTATCGTCGTTCAGTTCGTCACCACATTGAAGGGATCAAAATTGTGGATGAAGAAGGAAATGATGTAACACCTGAGAAACTACGCCAAGTGCAACGCGAAAAAGGTTTGCATGGCCGTAGTCTCGATGACCCTAATTCATAATCAAAAAAGTGCTGGAAGAGACTCCAGCACTCTTTTTAATCTATAAAATTCAGAATATTCTGGACTAGATTGACCAATTTTTAAAAACATGGTATAGTAGATTGTATGAAAATTTGAAGTATACTTTTCTGAAAATGTACAGAAAAAGAATTGGAGTAATCATATGTCAAAAAAACATCATCCTAGTCAAGAAACCGAAAATGGGATGGTTCGTGGTCTGCAAAATCGGCATGTTCAGCTGATCGCTATTGCAGGAACCATCGGGACAGGACTCTTTCTTGGAGCCGGTCGTTCCCTTTCTTTGACAGGTCCCTCTATTATTTTAGTCTATATGCTGACTGGCGCCTTCATGTACTTGATGATGCGGGCAATCGGAGAAATGCTTTATATGGACCCTGATCAACACACCTTTATCAACTTTATCACCAAGTATCTAGGAAAAGGTTGGGGTTATTTTTCAGGATGGTCCTATTGGGTCTCCTTGGTATTTTTGGGAATGGCAGAGATCACCGCTGTTTCCAACTATGTCCAGCTTTGGTTTCCAAATTGGTCAGCCTGGCAGATTCAAATTATCTTTTTAGCGCTTTTAAGTTGTGTAAACTTGATCGCTGTGAAGGTGTTTGGAGAGGTTGAATTCTGGTTTGGAATGATCAAAATTGTCACTATTTTAGCCTTGATCGTAACAGGGATCTTTATGGTGACGACTAACTTTGAAACACCAGCTGGACACGCTAGCTTAACCAATATTACTAGTGGTTTTCAAATGTTTCCAAATGGTTGGGTCAAGTTCGTCATGGCCTTCCAAATGGTCTTCTTTGCTTACCAAGCGATCGAGTTTGTTGGGATTACTACTTCAGAAACCGCTAATCCTCGTCAGGTCTTACCAAAAGCCATTAAAGAAATTCCAATTCGGATTGTGATCTTTTATGTTGGGGCTTTGGTGGCGATTATGGCTATTTTTCCTTGGCAACAGCTTCCTGTCAATAAGTCACCGTTTGTAACGGTCTTTCAGATGGTAGGAATCAAGTGGGCAGCAGGATTGATTAATTTTGTTGTACTGACAGCTGCGGCATCCTCATTGAATTCCACCCTCTATTCAACAGGGCGTCACTTGTACCAGATTGCAAAAGAAACGCCAAACAGTAAAGTGATGAATCGTTTGAAGCTGAATAGCTTATCTCGTATGGGGATTCCAAGTCGCGCGATTATTTTTTCTGCGATTGTGGTTGCTGTTTCAGCCTTTATCAATGTCTTGCCAGGTGTCTCAGATGCCTTTGCCTTGATTACGGCATCTTCTTCTGGTGTCTACATTGCTATTTACATTTTGACCATGCTTGCCCATCTTAAGTACCGTAAATCGAAAGAATTTATGCCAGATGGTTTTGTCATGCCAGCCTATAAAGTGTTGAATCCATTGACCATCGTTTTCTTCCTCTTTGTATTCGTTTGTCTCTTCTTGCAAGAATCAACATACATTGGAGCGATTGGAGCAACTATCTGGATCATTCTTTTTGGGATTTACAGCAATTGGAAACATAATCAATAAACCGCAAGAGAGTGGGACAGAAATCGGTAATTCGTTAGAATTCGATTTCGTCGTCCCACCTCCGCACAGTTGAGTAGGGCTG
>CAKPZX010000089.1 GCA_934215455.1 uncultured Streptococcus sp. | reverse complement strand
TACAGCCCTACTCAACTGTGCGGAGGTGGGACGACGAAATCGAATTCTAACGAATTACCGATTTCTGTCCCACTCTCGCTTTTTGTGTTTCTATGCTTTTAGTTGTAAGAGTTCTTCAATTTCAGCAAGGGTACTGGCTTGGGAGATGGCGCCACGGAGTTTGGCTGCACCTGAGGTACCACGGAGGTAGTGAGGGGCGAGACCACGGAATTCACGAACGGCAATGTGCTCACCTTTGAGATCGATCAAGCGTTTCAAGTGTTCGTAAGCGATCTTCATCTTGTCTTCAAAAGTCAAATCAGGCAGGATTTCTCCTGTTTCAAAGTAGTGATTGATTTGGTTGAAGAGATAAGGATTGCCCATAGCAGCGCGACCAATCATGACCGCATCGGCACCGACTTCTTCGATCCGTTGTTTGGCATCTTGAACCGTACGGATATCTCCGTTTGCGATAAATGGAATCTTAGTTAGGGCCTGTGCAACCTTGTGAAGGGTCTCAAGATCCGCATGCCCCGTATACATTTGCTCCCGAGTTCGCCCATGCATGGCAAGGGCAGAGACACCCGCAGCTTCGGCAGCGAGGGCGTTCTCAACTGCTAGGGAAGGGTCCGACCAACCCGTCCGCATCTTGACCGTCAATGGAATATCAAGGACAGATTGAACCTTATTGATGATGGAGTAGATTTTGTCTGGGTCCTTGAGCCACATAGCACCAGCTTCGTTCTTGACGATTTTATTCACCGGGCAACCCATGTTGATATCGACGATATCGGTCTTGGTATTTTCTTGGATAAATTCAGCTGCGCGTGCGAGGCTATCTTCGTCACTTCCAAAGAGTTGGATCGATACAGGATTTTCTCCTTCATCGATATGGAGCATGTGAAGCGTCTTTTCATTGTTGTATTGGATCCCCTTGTCAGAGACCATTTCCATCACAACGAGTCCTGCCCCCAGTTCTTTAGCAATGGTCCGGAAAGCTGAGTTGGTCACTCCGGCCATTGGGGCTAGGACGGTACGGTTAGGGATTTCGACATCCCCGATCATAAATGGCGTATTAAGATTTGTCACGAATGAGTTCCTCCAAGTCATTTTCGTCAAAGTGGTAGTGTGTTTGGCAGAATTGGCAGGTAATCTCTGCACCGTGATCTTCATCTTTCATCTCTTTCAGATCACTAGCTGGCAGACTTGCTAAAGCGTTCAAGAAACGCTCACGGCTGCAGTCGCACTGGAAGCGAAGTTCTTCTTCAGAGAGGCGTTTGAAAGGTTCATCCCCATAGATAGCGGCAAGAAGAGCTTCAATATGGTCTTCGGACTCCAACAGTGTGGAGATGGCAGGCATTTCTTGGATGCGTTTTTCAAAGCGCGCGATTTCTTCTTCCTTGGCATTTGGCAAGACCTGGAGCAAGAAACCACCAGCCACCTTGACCTTGTCTTCGTCATCCAAAAGGACATTGAGTCCAACTGCAGATGGTGTTTGTTGGCTTTCCGTCAGATAAAAGGCCAGGTCTTCTCCGATTTCACCGGTCACAAGAGGGGTCATGGAGTTATAAGGATTTCCCGTACCATAGTCAGTGATGACCAAGAATTCTCCATTTCCGACAAATGGTCCCACCAGGACTTCACCAGTCGCCGTCTTCTTGATATCCACTCCAGGATTTTGCACGTAGCCTTTAACATTTCCCTTGGTATCTGCCACGGTGATGATGGCTCCGAGTGAGCTAGTCCCAAGGACCTTGACCGTAATTTTAGTATCTCCTTTCTCGTTTGCTGCCAAGATTTGACTGGCAATGAGGGTACGGCCAAGTGCGACCGTGGAGCTAGCTTGTGTATGATGTTTTTCTTGGGCTGTTCGTACAGTTTCTGTACTGTCTAGTACATAGGCACGAAAAGCGCCACTTTCTGAGATAGTTTTAATAATTTTGTCCATACCTACTATTTTAGCACAAATCAAGCAAAGTGGGGACAAGGAGAATTCCGAAAATCAGTCGTTTCAGAAGAAGGGCAAGAAGAAAAGAAAATTCCGAACATTATTTCTAGAAAGAAGCCATTTCCAAGTAAAAGACGAGTTTCATAGAGAAGTTGGTTTAAAAAGGAAGGAGAAAAATAAACGATAGCAGAGTGGATCTTGAAAAAACATCAAAAATTGCTTATAATAGAGTGTAAGACAAACTTGCAGGTGAGACTCCTGCCCTTAGTTTGAAGAAAGGCATAGATAGCATCCTATCTATGGTATATGAAAAAGAATTATGACATCAGTTGTTGTAGTAGGAACCCAATGGGGTGATGAAGGAAAAGGGAAGATTACAGACTTCCTATCAGCCAATGCAGAAGTCATTGCTCGCTACCAAGGTGGGGACAATGCTGGACACACCATCGTGATCGACGGCAAAAAGTTCAAGTTGCACTTGATTCCTTCAGGTATCTTCTTCCCTGAAAAGATTTCTGTCATTGGGAATGGGGTTGTGATCAATCCTAAATCATTGGTCAAAGAGTTGGCTTATCTTCATGAAGAAGGTGTGACAACGGACAGTTTGCGCATTTCAGACCGCGCCCATGTCATCCTTCCTTACCATATCGAATTAGACCGTCTCCAAGAAGAATCTAAAGGCGACAACAAGATCGGAACGACGATTAAAGGGATTGGCCCAGCCTACATGGACAAGGCTGCGCGTGTGGGAATCCGGATTGCGGATCTATTGGATCGTGATGTCTTTGCGGAACGTCTTCGTATCAACTTGGAAGAAAAGAACCGTCAATTTACCAAGCTCTATGATGCAGAGCCTCTTTCATTTGACGATATCTTCGAAGAATACTATGAATATGGTCAACAAATCAAGCAATATGTAACGGATACTTCTGTCATCTTGAACGATGCTTTGGACAACGGCAAGCGCGTGCTCTTTGAAGGAGCCCAAGGGGTTATGTTGGATATCGACCAAGGAACTTATCCATTTGTTACTTCATCAAACCCTGTTGCAGGTGGGGTGACCATCGGATCAGGTGTCGG
>CAKPZX010000088.1 GCA_934215455.1 uncultured Streptococcus sp. | reverse complement strand
AACCGTTCCAAGGGCCATCAACTCCTGCTCTTTCACCGTTTGTTTGAGGTTTTGGTAGATGCTGCTTTCTGCGATTTCGCGTTTTTCTGCTTCTTTATTAACCTTCATGATGCCATTTTCAATGGTCACGAAGCCCAGCTCTTGGAAGATCTGGATCATTTTGACCAAGAGGATCTGCTGGATCTTGAGATAGGCTGCTAGGTCTTTGAGTTTGTAGCGGACATCAAATTCCGGGTACTGATAGATGGTTTTATAGAGTTTGGCATACTGGTCCCTGCTACCGTATCCTGTCAGATAGTAGGCTTTGGCGATCTCATTTTTGAAATAGACGGCCTGGAAATCATGCTCTTGGAAGATTTGCCGTAGTTGCTCTAAATCCTCAGGGATATTTCCAACTACAACAGCGGAGGCCCCTGTTAGATCTGGCAGTTCTTTAGTAAAATCAAGAACAGGAACACCTGCGGGGAGACTGGCATTTTTGGAGCGGATATTAAAGAGCTGCACACCGTCCACACGCGCATCAACCAGCATGAGCTGCAGGGTTGTTTGACCATTCCATTGGTTGACCGACAACTGCACAGCTAACTCTAGGTCTTGCGCTTGCGCAAACTCTGCCTCTAAACTTCCCAAGCCAAAGGCAACCACCTCAAAGGTCGCATCTTCTTGAGAGATCTTGAGTTTCAAGTGGGTATTGCCGGCTCCCATCGAGCGCGCCCCTTCTACCTTGAAATTACGGACCAGAAAGACGGGCTTTTTATTGTCCATGCCAAAAGGACTCAAGCGATCAAAGCTTTTCAAGGTTTCAAGCGTGAGGTCAGTTAGATGCAGTTCCTCGTCGATGGCTAAGCTAGACTTGCTGCTGAGATCAATCTCTTGTACTGCAATGTAATCCGTAAGGGCCTGAGACAAGGCAGGGAGTTGGTCCACCTCGAGCGTCATCCCTGCTGCACCGGCATGTCCGCCAAAGGCGACAAAGAGCGACCGGTAGGGATCGAGGGCATCAAAGATATTGACCGACTCAGGACTCCGAGCGCTTCCTTTAGCCCGTCCATCTTCGATACTTAAAACAACGACCGGCTGATGAAGCTCTTCTAATAAACGACCAGCTACAATACCAAGGACCCCTGGATTCCAGCCTTCTTTGGCCAAGACTTGGGCAGACAAGTTCGGATCGACCATGGTTTTAGCTTCGTCGTAGATGCTTTGGACAATCTCTTTTCGTTCTTCATTCTTCTGATGAATCATAAGGGCAATCTCGTGCGCCTCTTCATCGTCAAAACCAGTCAGGAGTTCGATGGCTGGATTTGGGTCATCGAGGCGACCAAGGGCATTGAGACGAGGGGCGATCTGAAAGCCAATTGTTTCTTCATTGACATCCTCCGGACGAATCCCTGCAATCTCTAAGAGCTCCTGCAAGCCCATACGCTGGGTATGTTGGAGAACACCCAGACCGTATTTGACCAGAATCCGATTCTCATCTGTCAGGCTCACCATGTCAGCAATGGTCCCAATTGCTACCAGGTCTAAGAGATCGACTGGTACTTCCTCTAAGAGGGCGCAAGCCAACTTAAAGGCCACACCACAACCTGCTAGATAATGGAAGGGATAATCCGCATCTGGATGCTCCGGATGAATGATCGCATATGCATCCGGTAAAACCTCTGGCATAGAGTGGTGGTCGGTCACGATGACATCGACTCCCATCGCTTGAGCCATGGCAATGGCTTGATTGCCCGCAACCCCATTGTCCACCGTAATAATCAAGGAAATACCTTGTTGCTCGATAAAGTATTTGTAGACACTCTCATTGGGACCATAGCCGTCTGTGAAGCGGTTGGGTAGGTAGACTTGCACCTCTGCTCCCATCTGCTCCAAGGTTTCCTTCATAATGGAGGCCGAGGTCATCCCGTCAGCGTCATAGTCTCCGTAAATGAGGATCTGCTCATAATCTTCGATGGCCCGTCGGATGCGCTCCACTGCCTTGTCCATATCATGGAGCAAATAAGGGTCGTGTAGCTTCTCCAGCTTGGGTTCTAAAAAGTCTTCTAAATCCTCTTTGGTCTGAATGCCACGCTCATACAGCAAGGTTGCTACGGACGCTTCCAGGCCTGCTTTTTTGGCAAGGGCTAAAAAGGCCTCATCTGCACTTGGCGAAGCTAACTGCCAATCGTATTTTGAAGTGATCATCTAGCTTTTGGTCTCCTCTTTTTCTTATCTGAATATTATATCATGAAAGGCTAAAATGGCGGGAAATAAAAGGTCGACTTATACAAAAACAAAAATCAACATTTTTCCTTATTTTTGTTGCATTTAACTTGACTTATCACACTAAAAGAATATAATAATGTTGATAATAATCTTTTAAATATGCAATGGGATGATTATTCTGTTAAAATTTGCAACGTTTATTATCACTTTAACATTATGACGCTTGTCATTTCCCTTGTTTTTCTATCTAAACAAACGTAGTTAGAGGGTTTGAGCTGATGTTGTCGGTGGGTTTGTTTTCTTTTAATGCATAAAGAGGAGCAAATAATTCATCGATCTATCCTAAACTGAGGCAGCTGGTTTCATGGAGTAGAAATTAGAAGCCTTTCTATTTTAGGATATATCACTATATAGAAAAGCCTCGGAAAGGGCAGGCAGAAGAAAGGAAATGAGGCCAATTGAAATCTCTTTATAAAAAGATAGTTGCATTTGTAGCTATCATCGGCGTGGTAGCCTTGGGCTTGTCTGTGATCAAACCCGTAAGCGCGGCCACTGTTTCACCAACTGTCACCAACTTAAAGGCCCAAGCAATTGGACAAAAGGTTACCTTTTCATTTGACTGGGATTTAACTGGTAAATCAGTTAAAGACGGTGATACGTTTACCATTGATGCTCCAGAAGGTGTCAATATCACTAAAGTTGCAACTCAATCACTCCAAGCAAATGGAGCCGAAGTCGCAACCATTTCGATGACAAACAAAAAGATTACTTTTACCTTTAAGAAAGCAATCGAGTCAATGAACGAAAATGTCAAAGGTGGTTTCTCATATCAAGCAGAATGGGATAGCACTCCAGGAAATCCTGGTAACAAAACAGCTACTTCAAAAGTAGGTTCTGAATCTGTTGTCATCACTCGTCCTGATGGACCTGGTGTATTTGAATCTGTTTTAAATAAATACAACCTTACAGGTGACTATGTAACTAAGCAATTCAAATTAGACGCATCTGAAAACTATGCATGG
>CAKPZX010000087.1 GCA_934215455.1 uncultured Streptococcus sp. | reverse complement strand
ACAGGATCATGGTCTGATGCACGACCGTGTTCCTTCATAAAGGAAGCATTGATATGGACTGGTTCAAACCTTGCTTTAGCTGCCATGTTGTTTGAGATAAAAATGTTATCCAAAACTTGATTGCTTCCACGGTAGAAATAAGAATAGCGATCGCCTGCATCATGTTGGGCCATTAAGTTGGTTAGTTCACTACCCGCAAGGATCTGGGCCGTGGTTGAGAAATCGTAGTCATTAAAATCACCCGTCAAAACAAAGGTGGTCTTCGGATTTTGCTTCAAGCCTTCTTGAACGAATTGATGGATGACACTGGCTTGTGCTTCACGAGTTGGCAAGGTATGTTCCACTGCTGGTTGACTTGCCCCATAAATAGCATCATCTCCGATTTTTGATTTCAAGTGATTGGCAATCACCACAACTGGTTGACCTTTGAATTCAAATTCAACGGCTAGGGACTTGCGAGTATGATCAAACGATGGGTCATTAGGGGCAATCCGAGCTGGATTTTTAACCAGGTGTCCCTTGTCAAATTGTGCTGCCTCGTTGCTAGTTGCTGCCTCTTTTTTGGCTAAGCTCACGCGTTCTGGATTGTAGAGGATTCCCAAACGAATATTAGAACCAGGCTTTCCTCCGTCAGCGCCATCTACTGGAGCAACCTCCGTATACTCATAGCTCTTGCCACCCAATTCCTTGATCCGATTGGCTAGTTTGCGTCCACTTTCAACACCACTGGTCGTCCCGTCATCCACACTACCATTATTGTCCTGCACTTCGATCAAAGTAATGATGTCTGGATTGTGAATTTCATGGATAAAGGAATTGGCAATCAGCGTCACCTTATCCTCTGGTGTTTCATTTTTGGCATTGTTGGCCGAGAAATTTTCAATATTGTAGGAAGCGATGGTCAGCTTGTCCTCACTTGGTTGGTTTTGAGCTGCTTGACGCTGCAAACCACCATCTTGGACTGTCAACTGTTGAGTGGGCTCTAACTTATAAAAGCTATTTCGATACGTTACCACTCCTGTTAGGTCTTCTGTAAAGTAATCCTTGGCTTTTGCGACAAACTGATTCCCAACATAAATCGGGATCGTCGCAGTATTTTGCGCATGTGGCCGTAGATTCAGACCTCCAATATTGTTTAAAGGAAGGCCTGTGAAATCTTCTCCCAAGACATAGATATCTCCCTTGTACTGGGGACCAAGGACATGCGGTTTCTTCACTACTGTGAGCATTCCTTCGAGGCTTTCCCAATAATCGAGGGCATCGGTTTCTGGAGCATAAGCCGTCGGGTTAGGCTTCACATCTGCTGGCATGCCCGCAGTGATATTCACAGCTTCTGGAAGAGGGGCCGTCCCATCTTTTGTGATCCAAGCATCGACCAGCATGGTCACCGTTAAACTATTCGTCGGTTCCTTAAAGGTCTTCCCAGCTCCCAAGGTAACCTCTTCCATATAACCTTCCTTGACGGTACCGGTGATTTTCACCTTGTCGCCGACTTTCACCTTGTATTTGGAAACAACATAAATCCCATCTGAAGTCCGACTATTGCCATCCGATTCAATATCTTGAGCATAAAAACCATAGCGGTCTGTTTTCGTCACCACTGCATTTTTGATGGCTACCTTTTGGCCTTCCAGTGGAGAGCGTTGCGATTCCCCTTGAATTTCCCCGATCTTAACCGTTTTCTCCTCAGTATCGTCTGAGGAACTGCTAGATGTCTCTTCTTTATCACTCGAAGCTCTCGTCGTAGCGTCTGTAGTTGTTGTAGCGGAAGTTGAACTATTTGTCGAGCTTTCCTCGCTGCTAGTGTTCGTCACAAGCGCTGGCTCTGAAGTCGAAGCTGTGGTCTCGTCTGCAACTACCGTGAGGGTACTGCTAAAGACCCCCAACTGACTAGCCAATAAGGTGGCTACTCCCAGTAAGCGAATCTTTTTACCGTTTTTTCTCATGCGTTTCTCCATCCCTAAAAAGTTTTCCTCTTTTATTATAAGGGAATGACTTTGCATTTTCAAGCGCTTTCAAAAATATTTTTCAAAAAGAAAAACACTTCGACCCAAAAAGATCGAAGTGTGAAGTACTTATGCTAAAATTGCCAGTGTCTGATACGGTTTCAGAATTACTTTTTCAGAAAGCTCTACATTCTCATAGTTGGACAAGAGCACGCGCCCTGACTGGTATTCTTCTGGAATCGCTACTTCAACTTCACTTCCATAGAAATGATTGAGCACCAAGAGTTTTTGACCATCTAAGTGGCGTTCAAAGGCATAGACTTCTTGACTATCTTCCATTGCTGGCAAGTAGCTTCCTTCTGAAATGATGGGCATTTCTTTGCGCAAACGAATCAATTTTTTATAGAAAGTAAAGATTGGTCCGTCGATCTCCTTTTCAACGTTGATGCCTTTATAGGACTTCCCAACTTTCAACCATGGAGTCCCTGTTGAAAAACCGGCATTTAGAGAATCATCCCACTGCATGGGCGTACGTGAATTATCACGGGACTTGGCTTGGATAATCTTAAAGGCTTGCTCAGGAGACTGACCTTAGTCCAAGAGCATTTGGTAAGCATTGATGGACTCGACATCCACATAATCTGCCATCGAATCATAGTCTGGATCAATCATGCCGATTTCTTCGCCCATATAGATATAAGGGGTCCCACGTGACAAGTGAATGCTAGCAGCGAGCATGGTCGCTCCTTCATGGCGGAAGTTCTTAACATCCACAAAGCGATTAAGAGCACGAGGTTGGTCATGGTTATTCCAGAAGAGGGCACTACCAGGTCAGTCGCGATACCATCCGTAAAGCCCTCAAGCTCTTGCAGGAAGAAGGCTTTATCGAGACTGTTCAAGGAATGGGGTCGCAAGTTTCTAGACAAGCTCACTTTGACTTCCCCGTTTCCCAATTAACCAGCTATCAAGAAATCGTCAAAGCTTCTGGTCTTCACTCAGAAACCAATGTCATTCGTTTGGAAAAAATCAGTATCGATGAAAAAGGAGCTAAAAAGACAGGTTTTCCCCTTCACCGTTTGGTTTGGAAAGTAACCCGGCAACGGGTGGTGGATGGCGTCGCTTCAGTCTTAGATATTGATTACCTAGATAGAGAACTGATCCCAGGCCTAACCAAGGAAATTGCCCAGCACTCTATCTACCACTATATAGAAGAAAACTTGAAATTGCAGATTGGCTATGCTAAGAAAGAAATCTTGATTTCACCAATCGATAATCGCGATAAAATCTTACTGGATCTTGGAAAAGACCAACACGTGGTGACGGTCCGCTCCCAAGTTCACCTAGCAGACGGTCGGCAATTCCAGTTCACCGAAAGCCGACACAAATTAGACAAGTTTCATTTTGTCGACTATGCAGAGCGGAGAAAATAAAGGAGGCTGGGACAAAAGTCCTAGCCTCTCAATTATTTTTGGATTGTCGAGCAAGACGCAGTGGTTGAGTGGGCTC
>CAKPZX010000086.1 GCA_934215455.1 uncultured Streptococcus sp. | reverse complement strand
AAAAGAGGCTGGGACAAAAGTCCTAGCCTCTCAATTATTTTTGAATTGTCGAGCAAGACGCAGTGGTTGAGTGGGCTCTACTACGCTGATTTCATCAGCTTTTACAGCCCTACTCAACTGTGCGGAGGTGGGACGACGAAATCGAATTCTAACGAATTACCGATTTCTGTCCCACTCTCAATTCTCTTCTTTAAATTTTTTTAGTGAAAGGAGAAAGGCAATCCCGCAAATTACAAGGGATACCGCTGCAACCCATTGAGAATAGAAATAAGCGGCAAATAACTGACTGTCGGTAAACATTTTCCCAAGAAGTCCGTTTACCAATCCCTCAAGAAAAGGAATATTCTCACCCACAGCAAGGATTGACGCAAGAAAGAGAATACTACCCGCTATCAGAAAGAGATTGGGGATCCATCTTTTCAGCCTTTTTTCATCTCTGAGCAGATACTTAGAAGCAATCGCCACTAAAAAAATGAAAACATTCCATATATTTAAGGCGATAAAATATCTAAAAGTATATTTGTATGCGCCTATCCCCATCGCTAAAATCAGGATAGGACCGAAAAAATTAATGGCACTTCCTAAGAGCGCTAGGAGCCCATCGGCCAAAACCAGATACTTTTTCTTCATATTCTCACCTCATCTCACACCTATTCTACCACAAAGAAATTTGAAAACAAAAAAAGATAGCCGAAGCTATCTTGATCCGATGCGGAGAGAGGGACTTGAACCCTCACGACCTAAAGCGGTCACAGGATCCTTAGTCCTGCGCGTCTGCCAATTCCGCCATCCCCGCGATTGAGTACTTTACTAGTATATCAATCAACAACTTTTTTGTCAAGATTTTTTTCAAACTTTTTTCAAAGTTTGTCATTTTTTCACAAAAAGAGAGCAGGTCCCTCGACCTGCTCCCTTGATTTTTATTTGCTATCGTGGTTTTCAACTGCCGCTGTGATAAAGGCTGTGTAAAGTCCTTCTGGGCGGTTTGGACGGCTTGACAATTCTGGGTGGTATTGGCAAGCAACAAAGAATTTGTTTTCTGGGATTTCAACGATTTCGACCAAACGGTTGTCTGGTGAAACGCCTGAGAAGACAAATCCTGCTTCTTCGAACTGTTCACGGAAAGCATTGTTAAACTCATAACGGTGACGGTGGCGACGTTGTACCACTTCTTGATTGTCATAGGCAACTGCTGCTTTTGAGCCTCGTTTGAGTTTAGATGGGTAAAGACCGAGACGGAGCGTTCCTCCCATGTCTTCCACATCGATTTGGTCTCGCATGATATCGATAATTGGATACTTGGTTTCTGGATCCAATTCTGATGAATTGGCCCCTTCCAAGCCTAAAACGTGACGGGCAAATTCGATACAGGTTAACTGCATACCCAAGCAGACACCCAACATTGGTACGTCTTGTTCACGCGCATACTTGATGGCTTGAATTTTTCCTTCTGTTCCCCGTTGACCAAAACCACCTGGGACAATGATCCCATCCGCGTCTCCAAGGAGTTCTGCCACATTTTCAGCAGTCACATCATTGGCATTGACCCAATTAATCTTGACTTCTGCATCGTTGGCATAACCTGAGTGCTTCAAGGCCTCAACGACAGAAATGTAGGCATCTTGCAATTCCACGTATTTTCCAACCAAGGAAATCTTAACCTGCTTCTTGAGGTTCATGACCTTGTCGACCATCGCAGACCATTCTGTCATATCTGCTGCAGGAACATCCAATTTCAAATGGTCACAAACGATTTGGTCCATATTTTGTGCTTGCAAGTTCAATGGAATTTGGTACAAGTGTTCCACATCCAGTGACTCGATGACTGCTTCAGGTGCGACATCACAGAATTGAGCCAACTTGTTCTTAATTCCTTGACCAGCTGGTTTTTCTGTACGGATGACCAACATATTTGGTTGAATCCCAAGACCACGCAATTCTTTCACAGAGTGTTGGGTCGGCTTGGTTTTCATTTCTCCCGCAGCCTTCAAGTAAGGAAGAAGAGTAGTGTGGATGTACATAACGTTTTCAGCACCAACATCTGCCTTCATTTGACGAAGAGCTTCAAGGAACGGAAGGGACTCAATGTCTCCAACTGTTCCCCCGACTTCTGTGATGATGACATCTGAATCCGTTGTTGTCGCTGCTCGTTTGATCTTTTCTTTCAAGGCATCTGTAATATGAGGAATCACCTGTACAGTCGCGCCCAAGTATTCTCCGCGACGTTCCTTGCGAAGGACTTCGCTATAAATTTTCCCTGTTGTCACATTTGAGTACTTATTCAGATTGATATCAATGAAGCGTTCATAGTGACCAAGATCCAAGTCTGTCTCTGCGCCATCGTCTGTGACAAATACTTCCCCGTGTTGGTAAGGGCTCATCGTCCCAGGGTCGATATTGATATAAGGGTCAAATTTTTGGATGGTTACTTTCAATCCACGATTTTTGAGCAAGCGACCAAGACTTGCTGCAACAATCCCTTTTCCGATGGATGATACGACTCCACCCGTGACAAAAATATATTTTGTTGACATGTGCTTTCCTCTTCTTCTAATGTTGTAGAGGCCATTCCTCTTTGCAGAAAAAACAAAAATAGCTCCCTAATCCTTAGGGAGCTCCGACCTCAAAATGAGGTGCCCGAACAATATCTTACCGCAAATGGTCTACTTTGTCAAATTGAAAATTTCATGAAAATTATTTTCTCTGTTTACACGACCT
Organism: uncultured Streptococcus sp.; assembly: GCA_934215455.1. Classification (GTDB taxonomy): domain Bacteria; phylum Bacillota; class Bacilli; order Lactobacillales; family Streptococcaceae; genus Streptococcus. The sequence continues at coordinate 832 of CAKPZX010000086.1, read as the reverse complement.
TTTCCACTCCATTTTGTGTGACGAGAAATTTCTCAAATTGAAGATCAGGCATGCAAAGAGCAAGGTCCTTGTGGATTCGTTCTAGCGCTTCTAAACGCATCTCGACTGACGTCTCGGTATTTCCTTGGATGACAAAGAGGGCGTTTTGCGTAGTCTCCTCAAATTTGTAATGGTCACTATCGCGTACATCCAACCAAGCCAGAACTCCTTTTTGATCCCGGTAGACAGGATCTGTCGGTGCGACATGTTTTTCACTAGAAAGAATAGGGAGAAAGAGATCGTCTCTTTGACTCACTGTAAATTCAATCGGTCCCTCAATCTTATCTAGGTCATGTCCTCCGATCGCGAGAAAAGACTTCAGCGATTCGACATTATAGATATCGATGATGCTATTGATCTGAGGAAGAGCTCCTCGATGCTGGATGTTTCGGATAAGAGCTAGGACTGTTGGTGGATTTTTCTTGATGCTACGCCCTACTTTTTGCAAAAGGTCTGTATACCCTTTGATGACAGGAGATGCCACTACTTCTTCTGTCTGACACTGGAGCGCCCATTGTTCAAGCTCTTTCTTCTTTTCAAGAAAAGAAGGGGGCAAAACTGCTTGAGGATCCACATTTCTAGCAATTCCGACCACAACCGTATCAATACCAAGAGCTACTAAACTTTGATCTAAACGAAAGTCCATCTGGAACACCTCCTATTGGGAAACCTTACACGTTTATCATACGCCATTTCGCCACTTTTTTCAATGCAAACAAAAAGAGAGTGGGACAGAAATCGGTAATTCGTTAGAATTCGATTTCGTCGTCCCACCTCCGCACAGTTGAGTAGG
>CAKPZX010000085.1 GCA_934215455.1 uncultured Streptococcus sp. | reverse complement strand
AGTGAATTGTCTGGTGGGGAACAGCAGAGAGTCTCCATTGCTCGGGCCTTGGCCAAAAAGCCAGAGATTCTCTTCTTAGATGAGCCGACGGGAGCACTCGATGAAGAAACGGGGCGCAAGATTCTCGACTATATCTGGAAACTGAAAGAAAAGCTGGGCTTTACCTTGATCATGGTGACGCACAACCAAAATATTGCAGATATGGCCAGAACCATCATTCGTGTCAATAGTGGCAAGATTACTGAAGTTGTGACCAATGATCAGCCTCAGACGGCCTATGAGATTGGATGGTAAGCTATGTTTTCAGTAAAAGATATTCGAAAATTAGTTGTCGTCAGTATCATTGGGGCTTGTGCGGTCTTTGTGGCCAATCTCTTCTTGAATTTTTACCTGGATATCGAGCAGTTGGAGATTTCGAAAACCAATCCCATGATTCAGACCTACTATGATGCCCAGGTTTCGCTTTCCTGGATGGTGGCCATGGTCAGTGGAGTCGTCTTGTCCTTGACGTCGGTCCTTCTCATGTGTTTTTATATCAAACAATTTGTTGATGACCACAAGGAACAATTAGGGATTTTAAAGGCTTTGGGCTACAGCAATGGCCAGTTGGCTAAACGATTTTGGGCCTTTGGACTCAGTTTTGGAGCTGGAGCTCTTCTTGGCTATTTTGCTTCTTTTCTTATGATGGGACATTTTTATGACTTCCGCAATGAGAAGGGGATCCTGCCAGAAATCACCATTCATTTTCATTGGCAGCTCTTGCTTGCTTTGGTGATTCTTCCAACAGCATTTTTTATGCTTCTCGCGATTGGTTATGCTAGAAGACAACTCCAAACGCCGGCACTTCGCTTATTGAAAAAATCCCCAAGTCCAATCAAGGTCAAAAGGAGAAAGAGGGTTCCCAAGAAAGACAAAGCCTTTTTAAAAGAGCTGTCCTCGTCACTGATTTGGGGGAGAAAATCGATCTTGTTTTTTGTGGTCTTTGGCTCCATGTGTTTCGCGGCTATGGTTCAATTGTCCTTTGGCCTCAGGGATTACACAGATGATATCATCCAAACCATGATGATTATGATTGGCTTAATCCTTTCTTTCTCAATTCTCTTTTTGTCATTGGGGATTGTGGTCTCTGAAAGTCGCGAAACTTTGGCTCTTATGAAGGCTTTTGGCTACACCGATCGTGAATGCCAAGGTCATATTCTCGCTCCCTATCGTTTCTGGGCTTATTTAGGATTTGTTCTTGGGACGGTTTACCAATACGGTATCATGGAAATCTTGATCGGTGTGATCAAAGATACGGTTCCTGAAAAGATTGAGCATCACTTTGATGGGAATGTGTGCTTTTGGACCTTGATTGGTTTTGCTGTGATTTATGAAAGCCTCTTTTATATATCCAACAGAAAACTCCAAAAACAAACCATCAAAGAAGTGCTCTTAGCTGAATAAATAGAAAAGAGAGTGGGACAGAAATTGGTAATTCGTTAGAATTCGATTTCGTCGTCCCACCTCCGCACAGTTGAGTAGGGCTGTAAAAGCTGATGAAATCAGCGTAGTAGAGCCCACTCAACCACTGCGTCTTGCTCGACAATCTAAAGACAATTGAGAGGCCAGGACTTTTGTCCCAGCCTTTTTCTTGTGGAATCATTGACAAGGGAAGGCTTTTCCGCTATTCTAAGGGAATGAAAGAAAGGAAAGGGATTGAGATGAAACGGACTTACTGGCAAGACTTAAAGGGGGCCTTTTATTTGATCTGGCGCAACAAATGGTCCTTTATTGCGATTGGAATTTTGCTACAATTTGTGGTTGGTATTGGGGCTGCGGCCTTGACTTGGCTCTTTCATCTGGCAGTCTTGCTTGCGGGTCAGGCTAATATCGATAAGAACAACCTTGTCTCTGTTATGAGCCATCCCTTGAGCTTGCTGGCTCTTTTGGTCTTTATCATGGTCTTTGCTTTCTTGTTTATGCTGGAGATGCGGACCCTGATTTCGGTCATTTACCTATCGCGAACCGACCGACACTTGTCTTTTAAAAAGGTCTTGCGGCAATCATTTGGTCGCTTGAAGGACCTAGCGGGAAGGAATCTGCTTTATTTTCTGCTCTATCTCCTTTTGACCTTGCCTGTTGCAGGTGTCTTGATAGGATCGACATTGACGGATGGGTTTTATATTCCAACCTTTATCACAGGGGAGTTTGAAAAGACCACGATGGGCTCCATCGGGCTCTTTGTGGTGCAGCTGACCTTTCTCTATCTTAATCTTCGCTTGATCTATACGGTTCCCAACCTCGTAGTAGAGGAGTTGCCATTTGGTCGTGCCTTGAAAAAAAGCTGGACTATGACTAAAAGAGGAGGTTTTCGTCTCTTATGGAGAATTCTGTCCTTTGAGTTTCTCTTAACCTTTCTAGGGATTTTATTGATCTTGGGTTTGGTCTTTATCTTGACCGTGATCGATAAAGAAGGCCAGTATTTCTGGGTGGTGACCATCTTTTTGGTCTTGATTCGGACCTTCCTATTCATTTTTACAGTCTTGACAAAGGTGGGGTCGCTCGGCATTATCTTGGATTCTGCATGGGAAGTACCGAGCCGATCGGTCATGCGCTCCAAAGGCAGTCGAAAGATGAAGGGGCTCTTTGCCTTGACAGTGGTCTTTCTCATGGTCCAATCGGGTATCTCAGCCTATGAACTGGCAACCCTAAAGGTGAATGACCAGATCAAGCTCATCGCCCATCGAGGGGATGTCTCTAAAGGGGTAGAAAATTCCCTGGAAGCCTTAGAAGCAGCAGCCAAGGAAAAGGCAGCTTATGCGGAGATGGATATCCTTCTCACTAAGGACCATCAATTTGTCGTCATGCATGACTACAATCTCAAGCGCCTTGCTGGGGTGGACAAGAATGTGAAAGACATGACCCTAGCTGAGGTGCAAGGCCTCAAGATTCAACAGGATGGTCACACGAGTCATATTCCTTCATTTGAGGAATATGTCAAACGGGCCAAAGAATTGAAGATGAAGCTCTTGGTTGAGCTTAAGCCCCATGGTGGAGAACCTGCCAACTATGTGGATCTCTTCGTGCAGAAGATGCGGGACTTAGGGGTTGAAAAGGATTATCCGGCTATGTCTTTGGATCTGTCGGTCATGGAAAAAGTCGAGAAAAAAGCCCCTGAGATCAAGACCGGCTATGTCATTCCTATTCAATTCGGTCGCTTTGAAAAGGTCTCAGTTGACTTTTTTGCCATTGAAGACTTTTCTTATCAGGAGGATTTGGTGACCCAAGCCCATGAGATGAAAAAAGAGCTCTATGTCTGGACCATCAATGACAAGCAAAAGTTGACCAAGTATTTGCAACAACCCATTGATGGCTTGATTACGGATGAATTGACAGAGGCGCAAAGACTGAAAAAGGATTTGAAAGAAAACAAGTCCTACTTTGATCGCTTCTTGAATCTCGTCGCTACGTCTAAGGAAGAATAAGACAGGATACGCATAGAGAGAGTGGGACAGAAATCGGTAATTCGTTAGAATTCGATTTCGTCGTCCCACCTCCGCACAGTTGAGTAGGG
>CAKPZX010000084.1 GCA_934215455.1 uncultured Streptococcus sp. | reverse complement strand
TCAAGAGTTTCAACTTCTTCGTCGATGTCTTTTGCCAATTCATCGTCAAGAGCTGGTACTTCTTTTGCTTTTACTTCATGGATAGTTGTCACGAATTTCGCTTCTTTACCTGCAAGGTCAGCTGCTTGGTAGTCTTCTGGGAATGTTACGATCACGTCAACTGTTTCACCAGCAGAGTGTCCAACCAATTGGTCTTCGAAACCTGGGATGAATTGACCTGAGCCAAGTCCAAGTGAGAAGTTGTCACCTTTACCACCGTCGAATTCAACACCGTCGATAGAACCTACGAAGTCGATCACAACTGTGTCACCTTCTGCTGCAGCACCTTCTTTAACAACCAATTCAGCCAAGTTGTTGCGTTCGCGTTCGATACGAGCATCCACATCAGCGTCTGTTACTTCTTTAGAAACTTCTACTGATACTTCAAGGTCTTTGTAAGCACCCAATTTTACTTCAGGTTTTGTGACAACAGCTGCTGTCAATGTCCAGTCTTGACCTTTTTCCATAGATACAACATCGAAAGTTGGTTGTGCAACAACTTCGATTCCAGCTTCTTTAACAGCTGCTTCGTATGCTGCTGGAAGAAGATCGTTCAAAGCATCTTGGTAAAGAGCTTCTTCACCAAAACGTTGGTTGAAGATTGGACGTGGAATATGACCTTTACGGAATCCAGGTACGTTCAAAGTTTTCTTAACTGACTCAAACACACGGTCCAAAGCAGGTTTGATTTGCTCTTGGCTGATTGTGAAAGTCAATACACCGTGGTTAGTTTCTTTGTTTTCAAATGATACAGACATTCTGTCTCTCCTTAAAATAATATAGTCATTCCTTATAATTTTACCACAAAACTTTGAAATTGCAAGTTTTAAAACGTTTTTGCCTCTCTTTTCATCCAAAAAAACTAGCCCTTAAAAGCTAGTTCTGATTATGATTTTCGGATGGGATCATCAAGGTAGAGAGCACGGGCACCGCCGATCAATTTTGGCCGACTGGCAAGGGCTGTGACATGGGCTCCACCTAGTTCACGCAAGATAGGGCGAATTGGAACTTGCACGTGTTTAACGTGCATCCCCACCGAGGTATCTCCGATGTCTAACCCGGCTTGGGCTGTGATAAATTCCACCTCAACAGGATCCTTAAAATACTTGAAAGCTGCGAGTTGTCCGGCCCCTCCTGCATGGAGACTTGGAAGGACATTGACGATTTCTAGCTCCTTCTTGTCCGCCAATTCTCTTTCGACTACCAAGGCGCGATTAAGATGCTCACATCCTTGTACTGCCAGATAAATCCCTCTTGGATTCAACTCATCTAGTAAGGTCTGGACAATAGTTTCAGCAATATCGATGTTGGAGGCCTTTCCAATTTGCCCTCCTGCAACTTCGCTTGAAGACATCCCGAGGACTAGAATCTGTCCTTGGCGGAGACGGCTTTTTTCCAAGACATCTAACAGGATTTCTTTCGTATCCTTCTTCAGTTGCTCCAGATCCATGAATTAGCTTCCTTTCTTTTGAAATGCATAATAGACCACATAGCCTAAAGCCATTCCAACAAAATTCTGAGCGAGGTTATTCGGAATATCCGAGATAGCAGCTCCCCAACCATTGCCTAAAAAGAGAGCAGAAGCTAGTGCGTAACCGCCTACCATGACGACTGTCGCAAGAAGCAAGCCTAGGTAACGAGCTTTGCCCTTGAAGCCAGCGAAATAGCCTTGTCCCCCGTGAAAGAGGAGGCTAAAGAACATCCACTGAGGATAGCCTGAAATCAGATCGAGTAGGAAGGCTCCGACACCACCTACAATAGCACCTTCCTTGCGTCCAAAATAGAAGGCTGTGAAATACACTCCAAGATCTAGCAGGGTGACGATCCCTGTAGGGGTTGGAAGTTTTGTATAGTAGCCAAGTACAACTGTCAAGGCTGTCAAAATAGAGAGGCGGGCAATGAGTTGAGTTCGATTAGATGTCATATTGTACTACTCCATACTGGTCTGAATGTTGAATCGCTTGGAAAACAAAGTCTTTTGAGGCTTTAACAGCTTCAAGCGGTGATTTCCCTTTCACCAACTGGCTGGAAATGCTAGATGCAAAGGTACAACCAGCTCCTGTATTGTTCTTTTCTAAGACCAGCTCTTCAATGACGGTGAAGTCTGTCCCATCATAAAAGACATCGATGGCCTTTTCTTTATTGAGACGATTGCCTCCTTTGACCACGACATTCGCTGCGCCTAATTCGTGGAGCTTGCGCGCTACCTCCTTCATATCGTCGAGCGATTGAATCTTGCTTTGGGTCAAGATCTCAGCTTCTGGTAAGTTTGGCGTGATGATGGTCACATAAGGGAAGAACTTAATCAATTCGTCTCGAAGAGCTGACACTTCCACATCATGGCTTTCCTTGCAGACCAAGACAGGATCTAGTACCACAGGGATCTCCGCATGGGCTTTGACATAGTCCAAGGCTAGGTCTGCCACTTCAACATTTGGCAAAAGACCGAGTTTAATAGCAGAGAAAGGAACATCTTTGAGGGAGTTGAGCTGTTGCGCAAAGGTCGTCGGATCCACCGGAATCACTTCAAAACCGTGCTCCGTCATAGCGGTCAAACAAGTCACCGCTACAAAACCATGCTGTTTGTTGGTCGTATAGGTTGCAAGGTCTGCGTGAAGACCTCCCCCACTAAAAATATCATTTCCTGAAATAGCTAGAATCAATTCATTACTCATAACGGATCTCCTTTAAATATAAGCCATTTGGCGCTGCTGTAGGACCTGCTAGATTGCGGTCCTTCTTTTCTAAAATTAGATCGATCTGCTCGATCGGCATCCGATCATTTCCAATCTTCAACAAAGTTCCCACCATATTGCGGATTTGCTTGTAGAGAAAGCCATTGCCTGAAAAGGTAAAGACAAGGCGATGATGTTCGGCATCCTCGACCAAGCGAGCCTCTGTAATCGTACGAACCTTGTCTTCCACACTGGTTCCTGAAGCTGTGAAACCGGTAAAATCATGGGTTCCCTCCAACTTTTGGATGGCTGCTTGCATCTTTTCCACATCCAAAGGATAAGGGTAGTGAGTGGCATAGTGGCGCATCATGGGGTTCTTGGGACGACCATAATCCACGATGAATTCGTAGGTTTTGCTGTGCTTCTTGTAGCGTGAATGAAAGTCATCTGCTACTTGCTCCACACGGATGAAATCAATATCCTCTGGGGTTTGGGTATCAAGGGCAAAGCGGAGCTTCTCCTCATCCCGCTCTTGGGGGAGATCAAAATGAATCACCTGCCCAAGAGCATGGACACCGGAATCCGTTCGCCCCGCTCCATGAACGGTAACGGGGGTTCCTTGATTGAGGCGCGTCAAGGTCTTCTCGATTTCCTCTTGCACACTGCGGGCATGCGGTTGGCGTTGAAACCCTGCAAACAAGGTCCCATCATATGAAATGGTTGCTTTGTATCGTGTCATGGTTCTATTTTAGCAAGATATAGAAGGGGTTACAATAGTGAAAAAGTCAAACTGTCCGGGTACAGTTTTGCAAGCACAAAAAGAGGCTGGGACAAAAGTCCTAGCCTCTCAATTATTTTTGGATTGTCGAGCAAGACGCAGTGGTTGAGTGGGCTC
>CAKPZX010000083.1 GCA_934215455.1 uncultured Streptococcus sp. | reverse complement strand
GATACCAGTATAAAGAAAAAATCCCTCTAAAAATAGAGAGATTGATAAGCAAAAACTTGAATTTGATTAGAAGGTGATTAATTCTTCGGATGGGCCTTTATCCAGGCTACAAACTCGTCATAAGAGTGAATTTGTGTTTTCTCGCCAGTTGTTTCGTCTGTGGCATACAATTCCATGACTTCTTGACCTTCCGGCGCAAACCAATGAATGATTTTATCAAACCATTCGCGTTCATTGTATTGTTTAGGACGGAAATATAATCCACCTAGATATTTCATCTGTTTTTCTAACTCTGGATATAATTTGGCAAAGTTAGAACCAGAAATATTTATTTGAGACGGATTAAAATTCATTGGATAAATTAAATTTACGTTTCTTGAAAGATTATACTTTGCTAGATTATCGTCGATCTGTTCAGAGATCCCACCCCTATCCCAATCATATTTTTGGTTAAAATATAGTTTTTGTTCTCTGTCAATCTTCTCCATTTCACTTTCAGAAATATCTTTAACTTTCTCTCCGCTAGCAGAAACTAATACAGATCTAATATCATGACCTGCTATATCGTACATATTTAGTTTCTCCAAATTCAGTGTCAGGTAATCATCGTCATTTTGTAAATAACTATAAGGAAAATTATGAACAGAACGGTATAAATTATTTTTCCCAAGTAATTCATATAAATTAAATTTAACAATTTTTTCTTTATCATGTACACTATAACTAATAATTTGGAAATATTCTTCACTCCCAATTGGAGGAGTTTTTTTAAAATTAGTAGTATCAAGCGTATGCGAAGAAAAAGTTGTAACATAATTCTGACCAAATAAAACAACACCGTCTAAATAGTTATCGACAGCCACAAAAACAAATTTATCATTGTCCAATAATTTTATTTCCCTAATTTTTGAAGGAGTTTCATTTCTATAAATTTTTTCTGAGGAATTTTTATATTTGAAAAAAATTATACTGCCAACAATAAGCATTATGATAGCTATTAACATGCTAGCTTTTTTGTTTTTCATTATGATTTTCTCCTATTTTTCTTTTACTTCACATCACCAAATACTTTTTTCAAAGCCTACTCCTTTTCATTTGATAACTGTTGATAATCGAATAGATATAACAAACTTGAAATGATTGCTAGCACACTAGTTAAAGACGATACAAAAGGAACGAAACCAACTATAGAAGCAACAAAGAGAATTTTATGACTTTTCTTATTTACTTTTGGATTTTCATTATAGTTGGCCATTGCAAGTATAGAGATAACAAGATACAAGAAACTGATTGTATTGATTACCAATCCCCAATCACCTTTTTCAACCAGCTCAGGAACAGCATGAACGAAAGTCCACTCCCACCGTTGAAAAGAGGCATAGCTGATTACGATCGCTCCTAAAATACCAATAATCCCATTCATTAGCAACATATTATATGATTTCATAAACTCATTACTTTCTTGACCCATAATCCTTCATAAAAATGAGAAATTGATTTTCTCTCATTTCATCACTTGTCCAGCAGACTACTCTACTTCTTCTTCAAATAATCAATAGCGTCTTGAAGGGTTTTGACGGGGACAATTTTCATCTTCGAATGAATTTGTTTCGCTGCTTCTTTCGCTGTTTCATAGTTTGATTTGGCCTTGGGATTGGCTTTCTTTTCTTCTTTGGAAACAGGATTATTAGGGGCAAAGAAAATTTCTGCTCCTTCTTTATCGGCTGCGACGACTTTCTTGTCAATCCCACCGATGTCGCCAACCGTTCCATCTTGGTTAATGGTTCCTGTCCCTGCAATATGGCGTCCCTGACGAAGATCTGGATCAGCCACTTGGGTGTAGATAGCTAGGCTAAACATCATACCGGCACTTGGTCCACCAATTCCTTGGGTCGCAAACTGGACAGGAACATCGCCTTTGGCTTCAGTTCGGTCGATCAGGCTAATCCCAATTCCGTTTTTCCCGTTGGACAATTTGATGATCTTTCCGTCTGCGGTCTTGGTTTGTCCATCCTCAATATAGGTCACTGAAACGGGATCGCCAATTTTTTGAGAACCGACATAGTCAATCAATTCTTTGGAACTCTTAAAGGTCTTGCCATTCACACCGGTGACGGTATCCGCAATGTTCAAGATTCCCTTAAAGGTCGAGTCATCTGCCACTTGCATGACATAAACACCAAGAAAGTCCATCTGGGTTTCTTTTCCAGCTGTCTTTAACCCTTGGTAGATGGCCATATTTTGCGAGGTTTCCATATAGAATTGGTTAATCCGCGTAAATTCTTGGCTCGAACTACCACCTGTCATATCTTTGGCAGAGTAGATATCTGTAAAAGGTGTCGCCCAAGCATAGATCAAATCAGCCGGAGTCGCTTCTTTCACTGCTACGGTTACAAAGTCATAAGATCCTGACTTGGTATCCATTTTTCCATCCACTGTCATGACGGATCGAATGTCTTCTGCCGTTCCTGGCATCTCAATATAATAGGGAAGGCGAATCACAAAAGCAGAGAGCAAAAGGAGCAAGAAAAGAACGCCTGCAATCGGCCATCGGTATTCTTTCAATCGTCCTTTTTTCTTTTTTGTAGGCAAGCTTGGTTTATTCGCTTGTGTCATCTTTGATTTCCTCCATTACACTCTTTGGTACATAAGGTGAGATATCTTGCTGAAAAGCTAGCAACTCTCGAATACGTGTTGAACTAATGGCCTGGTAAGGAGGCTGGGCATAGAGATAAACCGTCTCCAATTCAGGCGCCAACTGATGATTAAAATAATCCATATTGGCTTCGTATACTAGATCCTGTGCATTGCGCAAGCCCCGGATCAAGGTGATGACCCCAAGATTGCGCGCCACTGTCACAGCCAACTCTTGAGTTGACGTCACAATTTCAACATTTTCCAAATGAGCCAGGGCCCCTTTCACCATGCGCACGCGCTGCTCAATGGAAAAGAGTCCGACTTTTTCCGGATTATAAAAAATTCCGACATAGACACGGTCAAACAAGCGACTAGCTCGCTCGATCAATTGCACATGCCCAATGGTAATCGGATCAAACGATCCTGTAAACAATCCACTTCTATCTGACATATACTGTTACCTTACTAATTCCATAGATTTTTTCTTTCCAGATTCCCACTTGTCCGATTTCCTCAGGAAGTTCTACGTGTTTATCGGTTTCGCACACAATTAGGATCTCCTCTGACAAGAGTTGACGCTCGCACAAGGTTTCGATATCGCGAACAATCTCTTCCTTGGCATACGGAGGGTCTAAGAACACCAAATCAAAGGTGCCCGTTAAAAGCCCTAAGGCCTGCTTGGCCTCCATTTTTAGCAGTTGAAACCGTTCCTTTTCCTTGGTCATGGCAATATTGGCTGCTACAATCTCCTGTGCTCTGCGGTCTCTTTCCACTAGAACGGCCTCTGACATGCCTCGAGAAACGGCTTCGATAGAGAGCCCACCGCTTCCAGCATAGAGATCCAGCACTCTTCCACCATCAAAGTAAGGACCAATCATATTGAACATGGCCCCTCTGACCTTATCAGAAGTCGGCCTGGTTGTTTTTCCTTCAAGTGTTTTGAGGGGACGTCCCCCATAGGTTCCAGATACTATTTTCATAGGGACCATTATACCAAAAAAAATCAGAAAATTGCGATTTGATATGGTCAAGCGACAACTAAAAGAGCCGAGCACTCTGCTCGACTCTTTCTTTCCTTATAGGATATTTTCATATTCATCGCGGACAGATTGAGGCCAGACACTAGTTTGGACTTCACCGA
>CAKPZX010000082.1 GCA_934215455.1 uncultured Streptococcus sp. | reverse complement strand
TAAACGTAGAAAAAGGAGAAAAATCGTTTATGAAAAAGTGGCTCTATTCTGTTGTGACAACAGTTGCCCTATTTTTATTAGCGGCTTTAGGATTTGCCAAACCCAATAGTCCAGCTAAAGTCCATGCAGATACGATCAATGATGTTGTGACATCTGTAAACATCTCGAAATCAACTGGTGGAGCGATTACAGATCCACTCGGTGTTTGGGAGAGTTTTCAAGTTGAAGCAAACTTTGTGTTGCCGAATGGACGTGTAAAAAAGGGAGATCAGACCGTTATCCAACTTGGAGATGACTTTAAGGTCTTTGAAACGGATACCATTGACTTGCTGGATCCAAGTGGTCAAAAGGTCGCGACAGCAACGGTAGATGATCAAAGAAAAGTCATCACCGTAACCTATACGGACTATCCTGAAAGAATGGCCAATGTGACAGGGAAACTGCGTTTCTTTGCGCGTGTAGACCACCAAGTTGTCAAAGGACAAAAGACACTTGATTTTACTCTTACGATCGATAAGAAAGTGATTTCAGGTGGGAATATCGATTACAAAGGGGTCAATCCAGGTGAGAATCCTCCTACTCCAGAAGTCTTTAGCAAGTGGGGATGGACCAACTCAGATGATAAATTAAAATTGACCTATACCTTGAACATCAATCAAGGCCACACAGCCCTTCATAATATTGACATTAAAGACCAATTGGCCTTTACAGATGGGAAGATCAAAGCAGATTCTGTCAACATTCATACAGGAACTTGGCAGGTCAGTGATGAAGATGGGGCTTATCATTTAAAAGATACCACAAACGTCACCAAGAATTATTCCCCTGTTGTCAGCGCTGATGGCCGTTCTCTAACGGTTCATATCGGCGATCTAGCTCCTGAACAAGGGATGACTGTTCGCTATGATGTCTATCTGGACAAGGTCCCAGCCATCAATACATCCTACAAAAACAATGCTAGCATGACAGCTACAGAAATCAAGGAACAAAATAAGGTTGCAGATGTTCTGTATCAGTTCCTTGATGGAAAATTCAATGGTGAGAAATACTCCTTCACCATTCACAAAAAAGGTGAAAATGGTCAAGCGCTTGCCGGTGCCGTCTTTGCTGTGACAGCAGATGATACTGGTGAGCAAGTGGGAACCATTACGACAGATGAGAATGGTGTTGGCACCATTACTGGCTTGATCAAACAAGCTTATACGGTTCAAGAAATTCAAGCTCCAACAGGCTATGTTCTCTCAGAAGAACCTATCAAGATCAGCAAGGACGATTTTGGGAATGACCTTGCACTTTCTCGTGATGTTGTGAACCAAAAAGAAAAAACAAGTGTCTCTGGCCAAAAGACATGGAATGACAATGACAACCAAGATGGCAAGCGTCCATCAAAAATCACAGTCAATCTCCTAGCAAATGGTGTCAAAGTCGTTTCTAAAGAAGTGAAACCAGATGCTACAGGAACTTGGGCTTATCATTTTGATAATCTCGATGTGGTCGATGATGCTGGCAATGTCATTGCCTACACTGTTTCAGAAGAACCTGTTGAAGGCTATGAAGCGACTATTGAAGGAACCAATATTACTAACAGTCGGACACCAGAAGTTGTTGAGATTCCAGTAACGAAAGTTTGGAAAGACAATGATAACCAAGATGGCGTTCGTCCTGACAAGGTCACTGTTCGTCTCCTTGCAGATGGTACAGAAGTAGCTAGCCAAGAGCTAAGTGCAGCGACTGATTGGAAGACAGTCTTTACCAATCTTCCAAAATACAATCACGGCAAACAAATTGTCTACACAGTCACAGAAGACACAGTAGCCAATTACTCTGTTGCGATTGATGGAACAACCATTACCAATAGCTACAAGCCAGGTAAAACCAGCGTTACTGTTACAAAACGTTGGGAAGACAACAATGACCAAGATGGCAAACGTCCAAGCACCATTAAGGTACAGCTCTATGCAGATGGCAAAGCTCAAGGGAAAGAAGTGGAACTTTCTGCTAAAAATAACTGGACCCATACCTTTAGCAATTTGCCTCTAAAAGCGAAAGGCAAAGAGATTCAGTACCAAGTGAAAGAAGTTGGAACAGTCAAAGGCTATACTAGTACGGTCGATGACAGTAACAAGGGAAATGTAGTGATTATCAATAGCCGCACGCCAGAAGTAACGGAAGTAGCGGTTAAGAAGATCTGGGATGATGCAGACAATAAAGAGGGTCTTCGTCCTGAAAAAATCACAGTTCGTCTCCTTGCGGATGGTCAAGAAGTGGCTGTAAAAGAAATCACAGCTACTGATAATTGGCAGGCAAGCTTTACGGATCTACCTGTATACAAGGAAGGTAAGAAGATTGCCTACACGATTACAGAGGATCCAGTAGCAGGTTATACAAGCAACATTGATGGTTTCACGGTAACGAATCGTCATACACCACCAACAACACCTCCTACCACACCACCAAGTACACCGCCAACGACACCGCCTACAACCCCACCAAGTACACCGCCAACGACACCGCCTACAACCCCACCAACGACTCCACCTACAACTCCACCAACGACTCCACCGACGACACCACCAACAACGCCGCCAAGCACACCGGAAAAACCAGAAACTCCAACCACACCAAAAGAAGGAAAGAAAAAAATTCTTCCATCAACTGGTGAAGTTGTTGCTTACGGGTTGACCATACTCGGTGCACTCTTAGCAATTTTTGCTTTGGCTTTGCTCTTGCGTGGTAAACGGAAAGAGAAATAAGATTCATACCGATAAAAGGCAAATATCCTAGAGATATTTGTCTTTTTGAATAAGTTGCTTGAAGAATGATCCATCAAACTGTTCAAATTCCCAAGGTTCTTTTTAGAAATGAGAAAAGCTCCTCTCAAAGGAAACATAAGTGTTTGACAGAAAGATGAAATCTTGGTAGAATAAGAAGGTCGAATAGACAACTAACTCTTTCTTGGTAGCAGGATATGCCAAACCTGCCACTCGGATAGAGCATAAAGAAAAGGAGCTTATCATGGCAATCTCAAAAGAGAAAAAAAATGAAATCATTGCACAATACGCACGTCACGAAGGTGACACTGGTTCAGTAGAAGTACAAGTTGCTGTCCTTACTTGGGAAATCAACCACTTGAACGAACACATCAAACAACACAAAAAAGACCACGCTACTTACCGTGGTTTGATGAAGAAAATCGGTCGCCGTCGTAACTTGTTGGCTTACCTTCGTACAAACGACGTTAACCGTTACCGTGAGTTGATCAACTCTCTTGGACTTCGTCGTTAATCTTGCGTCTAAAACGTTTCTATACTTCGTTGACTTCGCCTCGATGTACTACTAGTACAATCTTCGATTCGTCGCCTTGTCTAGAAACGTTTTATCCAGCAAGAATGGAGCCCTCTGAATTCAGAGGGCTTTTTTATTGTCTTTTCTTTATCGACAAGATCTATCATTCTGAGGAAGTCGTTTTGTTTGACAGATGTAATACATAGAGTTACAATTGATACATCATAAGAAATAGAGGTTATTGCTATGATTGATATTACATATCTAGACGGTGCAAAACAAGAAAGAGTCATGCATTTTGATTCCTACGAAGAGTTTGAACGCTCCCAACAAGCCTGCTTGATTGGGGTAGCAGATTTTTATCCTGTTGTGAAACTGACCTATAATGGGCATGAATTGGATTACCAAGGAACTTACGGAGATGTCTTCTTCTATTTGATGAAGCAAGATTTGAAGCAGTACCAAAACTAAAGGAGAAAGAAAATGGCAAAAGCAATTACAGACGCAACATTTGAAGCAGAAACAAAAGAAGGCTTGGTCTTGGTAGACTTTTGGGCAACCTGGTGTGGTCCATGTCG
>CAKPZX010000081.1 GCA_934215455.1 uncultured Streptococcus sp. | reverse complement strand
TGGAACCTTAGGTCCAAAACTAAGTCATGGAACTTCTTCGAAGTTCGCTGACGTCCGTACTCACCTAAGGAAAGTTTCTAAGATAACTTTATCTTTAATCTGAAGCCGGACACACTGTCCAGCTTCTCATTATTTATACACTTCTTGATAGAATTCGATCTTGTCCCCTTTTTTAACGGTGGTTTCAGCAGCACCTTTTGGAGCCATCTCGCCATTGATCTTGTACATCCAGTAAAGACCTTTGGCTTCATCTTGGCTGTGACCGTCAATCGAGGTGATCATGCCATTTTTTTCTTCAATCTTGTAGTTGGCTTTGAGCACTTTCATAAGGTTGCTCTCTTCTGCTACTTTCAAGGTTTTCAATTGCGCTTTTTGACCTTCTGGCGTCACGCTAATTGTAATCGAAATTTCGTTTTTCTTGGCAACTTCTGTGCTAGAAGTAGTTGTTTGATTGTTTGTGCTATGAGACGGAGCGCAACTCGCTAAAAGAAGAGCTGCAAGTAAGGTCATCAAGCTAGAAATGGTTTTTTTCAACATAAAATCTCCTAAAGATTTGATAGATAATGGGATAGAAAATGATCGTCGACAGAGCATGGGCAAGGTTAAAACTAAAACCATTGACTAAAGCATAGGTCCACCAAGGAATATGGTATATCAAGGCATAAACACTATCGATCAAGACCCCATAAGCAAAGGACAGTAGGCCCACAAAAAGGATCTGAAGGACAAAGGGCAACCACTTGTAACTGATGCGCCAAATGAGCATCAAACAGCCAAAGGCGACAATCTGAAAGAACACAATCAAGCTCATCCCCAGGAAAAAGGCGGAGACAAACATGGTGATCATCATCACAAGAAAAGCAAAGCTATACCGTTCAAACATCACCAAGAGAAAAAAGATGGCAGAAATAGGTTGGACATTTGGAAAAGGGGCAAAAGCCTGACGTAGAGCGACACAAAGGGCCGCCAAAAGCGAAATACGGGTTAATCGCTGAAGCGTCATGACGTCCTCCTAGACAATCTCGAACTTGATCGTTCCGGCTGTTGTTCCAACCTTGATCGTTTGCCCTTCTTGGGCTTGGCCTTTCAGCAATAGCTCTGCTAGTTGATCTTCCACTTCGGTCTGCAAGACACGACGCAGTGGGCGAGCTCCCATTTCTGGATCGTAGCCTTTGGTTGCTAGCAACTTGAGCGCTGAGGGCTGGAATTTGAGGGTCATGCCTTGTTCGGCCAAGGTCGCGATGAGCGGTTTGACCATGACTTTCACCACCTGCTGCATGTCCTCGCTTGAGAGACTATGGAAGACCACCTTTTCATCAATCCGGTTGATAAACTCTGGACGATAGGTCTTCTTCAACTCTTCAAACATGCGTTTTTCCATATTGGCTTGGTCAAAGCGGATATCTTTGGCACCAAAGCCAACTGTCTTATCATCCCGAAGGGCTGTTGCTCCCAGGTTTGAGGTCATGATGATAATGGTATTGGAGAAGTCGATCTTCCGGCCTTTGCTATCCGTTAAGACCCCGTCATCCAAGACTTGCAAAAGGACATTAAAAATATCTGGGTGGGCTTTTTCCACCTCATCAAATAAGAGAACTGAATATGGTTTGTTGCGGACTTTCTCGGTCAACTCGCCTCCTTCTTCGTAGCCCACATAGCCTGGAGGGGCTCCGTTGAGGCGGCTGGCCGCGAATTTTTCCATGTACTCACTCATATCAAAACGGATGAGGGCCGATTCATCATCAAACAGAACCTCCGCCAAAGCTTTGGCTAGTTCTGTTTTTCCGACACCGGTAGGTCCTAGGAACATGAAAGAACCGATCGGACGTTTATTGCTACGGATACCTGATTGATTGCGTCGAATAGCCCGACTGATACTCGAAACGGCTTGGTCTTGACCAATCACGCGCTTGTGCAATTCTGCTTCTAAGTTTAGGTACTTCTTGGCATCGGTTTGGGTCAGTTTTTGAGTTGGAATACCCGATAATTGGCTCAAGGTCACCAAGACATCTTGGTCAGTGACTTCTTTTTTGTAGACAATAGGAGCAGCCTCTACTTCTAAGAGCTGGGCTGCTTTCTTCCACTTGCCATCCATCAAGGCCCGATCCAAGGCGGTCAACTCTTCTTTTACGTGACCGTTGGAATCGCGGTTTTGTACAGTAGCTGCCGCTTCATCCAAGAGATCAATGGCTGAATCTGGCAATTGACGGCTGGTCAAATAGCGGTGAGCATATTTGACAGCTGTTTCGATCGCTTCATCGGTAATAGTCACATGATGGTGGTCCTGGTAGGTTTCTTTCAAGCCTTGGAGAATTTGGATGCTATCTGCAACACTTGGCTCTTCAATGGTGACTTTCGCAAAACGCCGAGAGAGGGCTGCATCTTTTTCGATGTGTTTTTGGTACTCATCTTGGGTCGTTGCTCCAACTGTACGTAAGGTTCCCCGTGCTAGAGCTGGTTTTAAAATATTGGCTGCGTCTAAGGTCGAATCAATACCGGATCCTGACCCCATAATGGTATGCAGTTCGTCGATAAAGAGAATCACGTGACCGTCTTCTTCGATGTCCTGGATGATATTGTTCATCCGTTCTTCGAAGTCCCCACGGAAGCGCGTCCCTGCAACGACATTCATGAGATCCAATTCCAGAACACGCATTTGCGCGATTTCAGCTGGAACATTGCCACTAGCGACACGCTGGGCCAGACCTAATGCAAGGGCGGTTTTCCCGACCCCTGCTTCTCCCACCAATACAGGATTGTTCTTGGTCTTGCGGCTGAGGATTTGGATCATGCGTGAAATCTCTGCATCCCGGCCAATCACAGGTTCAAGCTGGCCTGCACGCGCCATTTCTGTCAGATCACGGGTATAATCTTCAAGACCTCCACTGGTGCTTGGGGGCATGCCCATCATATTTCCCATCGTTTGGCGGTTAGGGTTTTGGGCCCGATAGAGACTCCGGATGGCTTTGATATCATTCTTGTCCCAGCCTGCCTTGTCTTCTAAATTCTTGCGAAGGGAGGCAATAGGAACTCCCTTGTCTTGCTCTGTAAAGGCAAAGCCGGCAAACTCCATGACTTGGCTAGCCAAGGTCCCACGGTCTGCTAGAAGAGAGAGGAGCACATGCTCTGTTCCCAAGGTCTTGGCATGAAGAACCTGGGCAATCTCTCTTGCGTGCTTCATAATGGCTTCCATCCGATAAGAAAATGGGAAGATTTCATACCGATTTTCGCTTTGAAAAGCTTGGCCTGTAATATGCTCCGCCGCATCCTGAAACTCATCGATCTGCATAGGATAATCGTTAAGTACAGAACCTGCCACGCTATAGGGATTATTGGCCATAGCCGTCAGGAGATGCCAAGTATCTAAGGTATGTCCCTGATAGTGGCCTGCTAGTATTTGGGCCGCTTCTATACTTTCTAACAGTGCTGTTGAATAGTTCATCTAGTCGGTATTTCCTTTTCTATCTACTTGTTGAATGATTTTTTTCAGCATCGTTGCTCGTAGGAGGAGGGCATCTCGACCTAGGACCTCATCGGAGGTCGTCGCAAGCAATAGCTTAGTCTCACGTCTTGTCAATAATTTTTCTTCATAGAGCATCTGGAGGATATCATTGAAAACCTGCTGGCTGATGGTCTCCCCAATATTGGCTGCCAAGTCTTGGAGCATCTGATGGTGATCTGAAAACTGGACCTTGCCAATGCGGATATAGCCACCCCCACCGCGCTTGCTCTCTACAATATAGCCTCGGCTCTCGGTAAAGCGAGTCTTGATAACATAGTTAATCTGACTGGGTACGACCTGAAAAACATCGGCTAACTCACTTCTTTTGAGCTCTGCCATGCCAGCTTGAGCCAGCAAGGCCTTGATATAAGCTTCAATGCTATCAGATGTGTTCTTATTTGCCATGATGCTCCTTTCTGGCTTGTTATTTTCTAGATGGATGTTCTGCTCTTTGGCCCATAAAAAATGGCCTTGGAGTGTTCCTTCTCATCATTGACCTTATTTGACTATTATACAATTTTTACGGCTGTAAATAAAGCAAAGACTCTATGGAAATAGGAATCTCTTAAGGAAAGGAGAAAAATAAAAGAGAGTGGGACAGAAATCGGTAATTCGTTAGAATTCGATTTCGTCGTCCCACCTCCGCACAGTTGAGTAGGGC
>CAKPZX010000080.1 GCA_934215455.1 uncultured Streptococcus sp. | reverse complement strand
CAGCCCTACTCAACTGTGCGGAGGTGGGACGACGAAATCGAATTCTAACGAATTACCGATTTCTGTCCCACTCTCTTATTTTTATTCTTCTGTTTCCACAAAGCGTCCGATGATATGAACGTTTTCTGAAATGGTGATAAAAGCCTGAGGATCAGCTTTTTTCATAATATATTTGAATTCATTAAACTCTGCACGCGTAATAACTGTCAGCAGAACCGCTTTTTCCTGATGGTTATAGGTTCCTTCTGCATTGTGGATAATGGTTGCTCCACGATGCAATTTTTTATGAATCTTTTCAATAATGGCATCTGGCTGGCTCGTTACGATCATTGCCTGCATCCGTTTTTGCTTGGTAAAGACAGCATCCGTTACTCGACTCGATACAAAGATGGTAATCATAGAGTAAAGAGCATACTTCCAACCAAAGGTCAGACCAGCGATCAACATAATGGTCCCATTGACCAAAAAGGAGATGCTGCCGACATTCTTTCCTGTCCGTTTTCGAATCGTCAAACTGACAATATCCGTTCCTCCACTGGAAATGTTGTTCCGAAGAGCAAAACCAATCCCTGTTCCCATGACAACCCCACCAAATAGGGCATTCATGATCGGATCGTTGGTCAACGTAATCACTGGCACGAACTGAATAAAGAGGGAACTCATCGAAACCGTAATAAAGGTAAAGATGGTAAATTTATGGCCAATTTGATACCAAGCCACAATCATCAAAGGGATATTGATGGCATAAAAGGTTAAGGAAACGGGAATCGTAAAGCCAATAAAGCGTTGGCTCAAGACAGATAAAATCTGAGCTAGCCCTGTTGCCCCACTGGAGTATACATGTCCTGGTTGAAAGAAGAAGTTGACGGCAATTGCTGATAGAAATCCATATAGCAAGGAAGCTGACACTTTTTCATCGTATTTCTCACGGGAGATGCTCTTCAGCACGCGCAATAATTTAATGTTATAAGCTAGTCGCCGTATATGATAGCGAGATAGCTTATGAAAGCGAGTTTTTTTCATTTTTAATCCATTGATTTGAAGAAAAGGAAAATCTTAGAGCAACTGATTTCTAGACTTTCCCTTTTCTCTCTTGTCCTATTCTTGCTCTGCTACTTCTACTTGAAGATTTAACTCATCCAATTGCTTTTCAGAAACGACAGAAGGAGCTTGTGTCATTGGATCTGTCGCCTTGTTATTCTTCGGAAAGGCAATGACTTCCCGAATATTATCTTCGCCTGCAAGAAGCATCACGAAGCGGTCCAACCCAATCGCCAATCCTCCATGTGGTGGGAAACCATAATCCATTGCTTCTAACAAGAAACCAAATTGTTCATTAGCAGCTTCTTTTGTAAATCCAAGCGCTTTAAACATCCGTTCTTGCAAGTCTTTATGATTAATCCGTAGACTTCCTCCACCTAATTCATAGCCATTTAAGACGATATCATAGGCAATTGCTCGAACTTTTGAAAGATCACCTTCCAATTCATGCTCTGTTTCAGCTTGTGGAAGTGTAAATGGATGGTGAGCAGACATATAACGGCCTTCTTCTTCAGACCATTCAAACATTGGCCAATCCACTACCCAAAGGAAGTTGTATTGATTGTTGTCAATCAAGTCAAGCTCTTTCGCAAGACGAACACGCAAAGCACCAAGCGTTGCATTGGCTACTTCGAGAGTATCTGCTACAAAGAGAACTAGATCCTTGTCTTCTAATTGTAAAGTAGCTGTCAAGTCACTTGTCAAGTCTGTCAAGAACTTCGCAACAGGACCATTCAAAGCACCTTCAGCATATTTCACCCAAGCAAGACCTTTTGCACCGTATTGCTTCGCAACTTCTGTCAATTTATCGATGTCTTTACGAGAGTAATGATCTGCTGCACCTTTGACGACAATCGCCTTAACTGACGGAGCTTCTGAGAAGACTTTGAAATCTACACCCTTGACAAGTTCTGTCAAGTCTTGGAGCAACATTTCAAAACGTGTATCTGGTTTATCTGAACCATACAAGGCCATAGCATCATCATAATTCATCCGTGGGAATGGGAGTGTTACTTCAATTCCCTTGGTTTCTTTCATGACACGTGCAATTAAGCCTTCTGTGATATCCTGGATTTCTTGATCACTCAAGAAAGAAGTTTCCAAGTCGACCTGTGTAAACTCAGGTTGACGGTCTCCCCGTAAATCCTCATCACGGAAACACTTCACAATTTGATAATAGCGATCAAATCCAGCATTCATCAACAATTGTTTTGTAATCTGAGGACTTTGTGGAAGGGCATAGAAATGACCCTTATTGACACGGGAAGGAACCAAGTAGTCACGTGCTCCTTCTGGAGTTGACTTAGAAAGAAACGGTGTTTCCACATCAATAAATTCTAATTCATCTAAGTAATTGCGAATCGAATGGGTTACTTTTGCACGGAGTTTGAGGTTTTCCAACATCTCAGGACGACGAAGGTCTAAGTAGCGGTAACGAAGACGGGTATCATCATTGGCTTCAATTCCGTCCTTGATTTCAAATGGTGTAGTTTTTGCAGTATTGAGAACCGTAATAGCTTCCACTTTGAGTTCTACTGCTCCTGTAGGCAAGTTTGGATTAGCTTGTTCACGAGCTTCTACAAGACCTGTCACTTCTACAACATATTCACTACGGATGCTTTCAGCTGTAGCCATTACTTCTGCACTAACTGTTTCTGGATTGATCACCAATTGCATGATTCCTTCGCGGTCGCGTAGATCGATAAAGATCAAACCACCCAAGTCACGACGACGGCTAACCCATCCTTTCAAGGTAATACGAGTTCCAATGTGTTCTTCACGAACACGTCCAGCATACATTGAACGTTTCATTTCTAATTAATCTCCAAACTAATATTCTTCCTTCTATTTTACCATAAAGACCAGCAGAAAGTGGCCTTTAGCTCAACTTTTTCAGTCAGCAACTTCTTTAGTTATCGTGGCTCTCTTCTTTCTTTTTGGGATCATCGTAGAGAGTGGGTGCCAGCACCTTCATTAAAGTCGCCGTCCCAAATCGCAAGACAGCTGCTGCTAGTCCAAAAATAGGGGATAGATAGCGGAAAAAGAAATCTCCCCTAAGCACATAGGTCATGCCACCCACAATAAAAAAGATCACAATTCCCTGAACGATTGCGTAAAACCAAATTTTTTTCACACTATTCTCCTTTTCACAAACCAGCTGACTTATCCACTGTTTTTTATCACTTATCCACAAAAATGTGGATAACTTTCACCTTTTGCCCCCTCAA
This sequence comes from uncultured Streptococcus sp., assembly GCA_934215455.1. Taxonomy (GTDB): domain Bacteria; phylum Bacillota; class Bacilli; order Lactobacillales; family Streptococcaceae; genus Streptococcus. The sequence continues at coordinate 997 of CAKPZX010000080.1, read as the reverse complement.
AAGAGGAAGTGTCTGGAGCATCAGGACTTGCTTTCATCCATTTACAAGCAAGTTTCCCACAGCCTGTGGATAACTCTCTTGCTTATTTGTGACTTTTCCGTCGCTTTCCTCACAAATCAAGGAGCCAGGATTTGATCCTGCCCCCTTTGATCAAGCATTATTTAAATTCGTCTGGTGTCCCTTTATATTGGGCCCAGTCTTTGCTGAAGAAGCGGTCATTTAGATGGTAAGTCGGTGCTTTTTCAGCTTTTGTGACAAAGGGATTGACCGCTTTATCAAAGGCTAGCCAACCATTCCATCCCATATGAATCGTATCTTCCATAAAGTAGGGCTGATCACCATCTTTAGAAAAGTCTGCAATATTGGTGAATCCTTGGCTTTCCAATTGGTAACGAATCTTTTGAACAGCCTGTTCATACTTTTCTTGGCTCAAGCCTGTGTATTTCATCCATTTGGCATTAACTGGAGGAATCACAAAGATAACATTGGTCCGAGATTTAGCAAACTGGTCTAGAACCAACTGCAAGTCATTGTACTCAGGAGATTGAACATAGGATTCGTTTTTTTGGAAACCTTTTAGTTTCTTCAACTTCATTTTTATACGAGTATTGTAAAAATGATTGCTGATTCCAAGGTCGTTATTATTGGTTTTGACTTTTGCTTCAGCCGTTGCAATTTCCTCCAATTTCTCATATGAGAATTGGTCTGGCAAATCTTGTAGACGTTTTTTGACCTTCTTATCATAATTCCCGTTTGTACGAGTAGCGAGATTACTAAATAAGGCATCTTCGCGTTGGACAAGATGAGAAACAAGCTGGTTCAAAGACTGATCAAATCCTGAAATTTGCTTTCCTTGAGAAATTTTCGTCACAACACTTTGAAAGGCGACATTTGGATACTGTTGCAAGAGGCGTTTCGCTGCATACTGGGATGCAGCATCCTGTTGGTGATTGGCAATAAAGCTATTCAACTGATCGCTATTAAAGAATTGTTGAAA
>CAKPZX010000079.1 GCA_934215455.1 uncultured Streptococcus sp. | reverse complement strand
AGCCCACTCAACCACTGCGTCTTGCTTGACAATCCAAAAATAATTGAGAGGCTAGGACTTTTGTCCCAGCCTCTTTTTTCTGTTATTCATCTCCTACATGATAGTAGATCGAGCCTTGTTCCCCAAAACTAGCGATACCAACACCAGACCATAAGCGGTTTTTAGAGGCATCTGATGTATCCTTAAAGACGACCTGTCCTTGATCATCGACTTGATCACCAATGGTCACTCCCGCAGGAATATACTCCAACAAGAAGCCTCCATCACGACCACCATAAATGCCTTCTGAGGCGGTTCCATAATCCGTCAAAGAAGCTCCATAGCCCTCTAACTCTTGTGAGACCAACCCTTTGTCGTTAAAGACCAGCTTGTTTCCTTTATCATCTTGCCAGACCCCAGCAATACTGCTGTAATCTCCATTAGCAATAGCCTCAAGATCCATTTTCTTCACTTCTTTTTTCTCTTCTTTTTTTTCTTTCTCCTTCACTTCCGAACTAGAAGCATCCGTCTTTTTGACTTCAGAAGAGGTCGTCGTTTGACTAGAGGAAGCGGTTGATTTTTTGCTCGTTCCCTTTTGCGAACAAGCTACCAACAGGACCACACTGAGAAGACTCACAAGAATTGCAGCAACTTTTTTCATTTAAAATTCCCCATACATTTTTTAACTTAAAGCCCTTTCATTGTAACGTATTTTCAAGCATTTGACAAGCTTCACTCCCCATTTTTAATCAAAAAGAGACCGGGATAATAACTCCCAGTCTCTCTTTTGATACAGCTCTTAATGAGCCAGCATTTCCTGTGCCACTTCTAAACCAGATAAGTTGGAAGGATAATACGTTGGCCAATTTTCTAACTCATCATAAAGCGCTTCTTGACTCTTTCCTCCATGGAAAATGTGGAAGTGAGCTGCCTTTACCGGAGTAATTTCATGGTCACTAAATTGAACATATTTGAAGTCTCCCGCATCGCTCTCCTTCGCTTCAAAGAGATAACGAACACCACGATTCCCCTTCTTATAAGTCAAAATGTGCTTACCTACGTATTTATAGGTATATTTCTTAGAAGATCCTTTTTGATAAAACTCCATTGAATCCTTATCAATCTTAATCCGATCAATATCCGTTTGGTAGCCCTTGGTATAATATTCCTTATACTCAGCAGCCGTCATAGTTGGATTTAATTTTGCCTTATAATCAAATACCTGATCCAACGTTCCATCTTGCAAGTATGGATAAACCGATTTCCAATCACCCGCATAATTTTCCAAGCTACGATCCTTCACTTGACTATCCTCGAAATAGCCCTTTTGAACGGTCTTAGAATCTTCCTCATGTTCCGGTTGAATATCCTTACCAGCTTGTGACGTTGTTTTCTCTAGCGCCTTCAGATTTTCCTTCATAACAGACACGTAGTCTTCGCCATCTTTCATTTCTTGATCCGTCAAGCTTTCCAAAGGATTTAAGACAGCCAACTCAACACCAGCTTCAGAAGACAAGGTTTTCGCCAAGGACTTAGAAGCATTTTCCTCAAAGTAAATCACCTTGATCTCATTTTTCTTGATATACTCTGTCAATTCACGCAATCGTGCAGCAGAAGGCTCACTATCAGGTGAAATACCTGAAATGGCCACCTGGTTCAAGCCATAGTCCAAGGCCAAGTAACGGAAAGCCGCGTGTTGGGTTACAAAATTCTTTTGTTTCGCATCTTTCAATCCATCCTGATAAGCTTGATCCAAGGCCTGTAATTTCTTTAGATAGGCTTGGGCATTTTTCTCAAACGTCTTTTTCTTATCTGGATAAGTTGCCACCAATTGATCGCGAATTGACTCTACCATCTTCATGGCACGATGGGGAGAGAGCCAAAGGTGAGGATCATATTCATGATGGTGTTCTTCGCCCCCTTCGTGTTCATGTTCCTCTTCCAATCCAGGAAGCAAGACCATGCCCTTGGTAGCATCGATCACTTTGGTTTTCTTATCCTTCATTGATTTCAAAAGATTTGGAACCCAGGTTTCCATATTTTCATTTTCATAGACGAAAACATCCGAATCTTGAATCATAGCCCGCCCTTTAGCAGACAATTCATATTCATGAGGCTCTGATCCCGCTCCAATGAGCAAGTCTACCGTTCCTTCATCTCCGACAATATTTTTTGTAAAATCATAAACAGGATAAAAAGTGGTCATCACTTTTAATTTCCCATTTTGACTCTGACTTTTGCCACAAGCTGTCAAAACAAGTGTTAAAGCCACTAACAATAACCAACCAAATTTTTTAAAGTTCATATCTACTTCCTCAAACGTGATCCAAGATTCACAAGCAAGAACAGTGCCACAAATAAAAGCGTGATGCTGGCACTCGCTGGTGTATCTGCAATATAAGACAAAATCAACCCACTAAACATCCCGATAAAACCAATGATGACCGCAATCAGCATGACCCCACGGAAGTTCTTCCCTAATTTCAGCGCAATACTAGCCGGTAAGACCATAATGGTTGAAACCAATAACGATCCTGCTGCAGGAATCATTAAGGCGATAGCAACCCCCGTTACCACATTAAATAAAATGGACATAGTCCGGACCGGAAGCCCATCTACGAAGGCCGTATCTTCATCAAAAGTCAAAATATACATAGGCCGCAAGAATAAGGCCGTCAGCACTAATACAACGAAAGCAATCACAAACAAGGCGATCACCTGTTCATCCGTAATGGTTAGGGTAGAACCAAACAAATATTGATCCAAGCTCATCGAGCTTTTCCCACCACCACGCATCAGTACCAAAGCTAGGGCAAGACCAGTGGACATTAAAATTGCCGTCCCGATCTCCATAAAGTCCTTAAATAAGGTCCGCAAATACTCAAGAAAGACCGCAGCTATAATGACAATGATCATAGTCGAGAGCGTCGGAGAGATCCCAAGGAAAAGCCCAAAAGCGACACCCGCAAGAGAGACGTGACTCAGCGTATCACTCATCAGACTCTGCCGTCTCAAAATCAAGAAAATCCCTAACACAGGAGAAAAAAGACTCATGGCAACCATAGCCAACAAGGCCCGCTGCATAAAATCATACTGGAATAAATCAAGCATGGTCACCCTCCCCTTCTGTATCATGGACGTTAAAACATCTCCAAGGAGAGCTTTGGTCACGAACCAAATGAATATTCCGATCCGCAAGTTGGTTAACCTCTTCAGGATCATGCGTAATCATCAAAACAGCTTTTTGATGGTGATGCGCACTGTGATGCATCAACTCATAAAAATCACTCTTTGTCGTCGCATCCATCCCTGTTGTCGGTTCATCTAAAACAAAGATATCCGGATCTGAAGCAAACATCCGAGCAATGACGGCCCGCTGTTTCTGACCACCAGACAAAGAACCAATCGCCCGATCCTTGAACTCCAGCATTCCAACAGATTCTAAACTCTTCAGAATATGTTTTTCATCGTGTTCATTCAACTTTCGAAACCAGCCTTTACGAGGATACCGACCTGACTTCACAAATTCATAGACCGTACTGGGGAACCCAGCATTAAAACTAGCAATCTGTTGCGGCAAATAAGCAATCCTTAACTTCTTGCCCTTAACATTCGTCTTTGAAATCTCAACAGTCCCAACCTTTGGCTGTAAAATGCCAAGACTAGCCTTAATCAAGGTTGACTTAGCAGCTCCATTTTCCCCGGTCAAGGTTACAAACTCCCCACTATCTAAGTAGTAATTGATCCCTTCCAAAACCGGTTCTCGATCATAATAGAACGATAAATTTGAAACCGTAATATACCTCAAACTATAACTCCTCTTCCAATAAATATAAAAACCGCGAAATGACCCCTTGCTCATTCTTAGTAAACTTCGACAAAACATCCTCATAAGTGTGAAGGGTATGCTGATGGTGGTGCTGATGCTCTAATGCAATCGGCTTACCAATTTCAGTTAAGCGATAATAGAGAACCCGAGCATCATTTTCATCACGATAAGTCTCTAGCATCCCCTGACTTAATAAGGGCTTCACGGCCTTCGTGATCGCTGCCTGACTAACATTCAATTTCTTAGCTAAGACAGAATTTGTTAGAGCTTCATCAGCAACCAACATCAAAATATGTTCCTGAGTATTGGTTAATGAAACACCACTTGTACAAGAACCAACTAAAATCTCATGCTGATTTTCTGATAACAATAAAATAGAATTTAAAAATCGATCGATTTTATTTGCAACTTCAGACAAAATTAACTCCTTCTAATTCACCAAAAGAAACTTTACCGGTTAATTATATCACAAAAAAGAGAAAAATAAAACAAAAAAAGGAGTAA
>CAKPZX010000078.1 GCA_934215455.1 uncultured Streptococcus sp. | reverse complement strand
CTAGCAGGCTTCCCTGAAAATGTCACAGTGGTTGCCAAAGGAACTCCAATCTTCCCACGTCTCGACATGGAAGAAGAAATTGCCTACATCCAATCTCAAATGACTGCAGGTAAACCACAAGAAAAAGAATGGATTCCAGAAGAAGTGGAACTCAAGTCTGAAAAAGACGAGATCAAATTTGAAGACTTTGACAAGGTTGAAATCCGTGTCGCAGAAGTCAAAGAAGTGGAACGCGTCGAAGGATCAGACAAATTGCTTCGCTTCCGCCTGGATGCAGGAGATGGTGAAGACCGTCAAATCCTCTCTGGTATTGCGAAATTCTATCCAAATGAACAAGAATTGGTCGGCAAGAAACTTCAAATCGTGGCCAACCTCAAACCACGTAAGATGATGAAGAAATATGTCAGCCAAGGTATGATCCTTTCCGCAGAACACGGAGATCAATTAACAGTCTTAACTGTTGATCCATCTGTACCAAATGGAAGCGTTATTGGCTAAACGATAGATGAAGAATAAGCACTCCCGCGGGAGTGCTTCATATTGAAGACAAAGCCATCTAAAAAACTTTCCTTAGGTGAGTACGGACGTCAGCGAACTTCGAGGAAGTTCCATGACTTAGTTTTGGACCCTAGGTTCCAAAACTCCTGAGTGCTAGAAACACAATTGTTTCTAGTACTTTTCTCACGGCGGAAAGTTTCAGTAGATGATTGAATAATTCTAACGAATAAATTTTTTGATTTTTATAAAATTAATTTGATTTGTAAGGAAGAACAAATTTTCTACGCTCTCAAGCACTCCCACGGGAGTGCTTTTCTTGTATTGATATAGTTCCCATCATTGAATTTTACAAGGATAGAAGATGAGTCCTATTAGTAATGGGTGTTAACGGAGACTTCCGTAGTGAGAAAAGAGAGAGTGGGACAGAAATCGGTAATTCGTTAGAATTCGATTTCGTCGTCCCACCTCCGCATAGTTGAGTAGGGCTGTAAAAGCTGATGAAAACAGTGTAGTAGAGCCCACTCAACCACTGCGTCTTGCTCGACAATCCAAAAACAATTGAGAGGCTAGTACTTTTGTCCCAGCCTCTCTCGGAAGATTTGAGACAGTGGGCTCAAATCTTAGGTATGGAATCCCAAAGGGATTCGCTACCGTCCGCCCTCACCTAAGGAATGTCTCCGATTATATTTTTAAATACATGTCCTATTCATCTGGCCGGTATTCTAGGATATCTCCTGGCTGGCAGGCAAGTTCTTTGCAGATGGCTTCAAGGGTGGTGAAGCGGATGGCTTTGGCCTTGCCGGTCTTGAGAATGGAGAGGTTAGCTGTCGTGATGCCGATTTTATCGGCTAGCTCATTGGATTTCATTTTCCGCTTGGCCAGCATGACATCTAGATTGACGATAATCATGGCACCCTCCTTAAATGGTTAGCTCATTTTCTTCAGCAATCTCAATACCTCTCTCTAAAATCTTGCCAGAGACCCAGACGATTGGAACGGCAAGGAGAAGCCCTGTGTTAAAGGTAAATTGGAAAGTGAAGGGAAGGAGATAAGCATTTCCACTGGTTTCAAGTGTGCCAGACATAAAGGACAAGACCAAGAGAATCTTCCAAGCTCGGTTGCAAAGATCAATGTTGGAGTGAGAAAAGATCTTTTCTTGGTAGAGATTTTGGAGGAAGCTGCGAATGGTGATGAGAAGGTAAATATAGATAGCGCTTGAGGCTAGTGGGAAGAGTAACTGCCAGAGAGGTTGCAGATGTTTGGGGAAGAGCTGGATGCCATTCACATCAAAGGACAAGCGTCCAGTTTGAATGAGATCTTTAAACACTCCCATCCGTGAAAGCAGGTGGACGACCAGTGCAGCCACAGTCATAAAGCCACAGAAGTAAATGAAAGCCGTCAAGACTTCAATGACATTTTTTAAGGTTTTTGAGTTTTTCATCGCAAGCCTCCTTGAAGTTTATTTATTTTTCACTTATAGTATACTCCTTATAAAAAATTAGTCAATGAAAAAGTATCGAAAAACGATAAAAAAATAACGATAAACAAAATATTATTTTTGAGAAACAGGTATTCTCTGCTAAAACTAGTCAGTTTAAACCTGGAAAACCACTACATAGAGGGGAATTTTACTATACTTTCGATTTAGGGTATACTAGTGTAAAGATCTTATTCCATGGAGGTAGTAAAATGAATCTTAAGTGGAAGAAAAAATACCTGGGGCCGATTTTGGGGCTTGTCGGAGCAGCTGTTCTGATCGGAGGAGTCTATCTCTACTCTAGCTCCAATATTCAACCAGACCATCAAAAGGAATTTAACCAGACCAGTAAGAAGGTCACCAAGCCAAAGGAAAAAGCTATTGACTTGAGTGGTGACTATGTCTCTAATGAACGGGATGAAGCCAAAATCGAGAAAAAAGGTAAGTCCTGGAAGATCGATTACCAAACGGCCGATGGGAAAGTCTCTGCGACCTTTAGCACAGATTGGAAGGTCGAAGGGTCTAATAAAATTTCGACAGGCAAGATGAAAAAGTCCGATGGCAATACAGACTTTACAGTTACTGTTCGTGTCTTTAAATACAAGACAGATAAGAAGCCTTTGATCACGGTCACCATGTCTGACAAAAATCCCGACCACGAGATGGTCTTTGCCAATCGGGAGGATTTTTTTAAATCGACAGATCCCAATGATGTCGTCCTTGATGGCAATCTCTCACCGTTTGAAGGTGCTTATTCCAATGATACTTATGAAAAGGAAATCGCAGATTCCGGTTTTAAACTTTATGGCTATACTCCAGAAGAATATTACCAAAACAAGACCAACGCCTTTCCAAGTATTGTAAATGGGGAGACTGGCTGGACTTTCTGGAGTGGAGGCACTCGGGCAAGTTACTTGTTCAATAAAGAAAAAGAGCCCAAGAAGCGAAAAGGCTATTATGAAGTTTATTTCACTGGAGCTAATGCGACTGCGATCCAAGGGCAAGAGCAAACCTTGTACTTGATCCCAGCAGGTGTGACAGGTCCTGATGGAGTGGCTTCCCAAGAACGTCGGATTCTCTTTGGGGATGTGGCCTACCGAGATTACCATCTAGAGTGGTGGAAAGCCTACCCGCAACCGAAAAAAGAGAAAGACTTGGATATTGGGGCCATTAACGGAGGCGACTTCTCAAGCTTAGCTGGAACTTGGCGCAATGGCAAGGGAGCTGAAATCGTCATCCAAGCAGACGGAAAAGTCAAGGGCCAAGGCAGCCTCAAGGCTGTTGCGGATTCGGATAAGAAGAGCAAGATCCCTTATGTTGAGCTGAAGATGGGTGAGACCGGTGCTGCGATTGGACTTCTGAAAATCGGCTTCCAAAATCCGGATGGAGATCAGTCTGATACCAGCAAGCCACGTCTGGTGGTTACTCAATCTGCAGGCAACTACCCAGCTGATCAATATTTCTACCGTCAATAAAAAAGGAGATTAAACCATGGGCCATCATATCAACTATAAGTGGGCTAGTCTTGGGACTGGCGTCATTGCCAATGAATTGGCGCAAGCCCTTGAAGCGCTTGGCGGTAAACTCTATTCCGTTGCCAATCGTACTTATGACAAGGGGCTAGCCTTCGCTGAGAAATACGGGATCGAAAAGGTTTATAAAGAGATTGACCAAGTCTTTGAGGATCCTGAAGTCGATATTATCTATATCTCAACGCCTCACAATACTCATATCCAGTATCTTCGCAAGGCCTTAGCTGCTGGCAAGCACGTGCTCTGTGAAAAGTCCATCACTCTCAACAGTGAGGAATTGGCAGAAGCGATAAAGCTTGCTGAAGAAAACCATGTCAAACTGGCAGAAGCCATGACCATTTTCCATATGCCTATTTATCGGAAACTCTCTGAAATTGTGGCAAGTGGGAAGTTGGGCCCTCTCAAGGTCATCCAGATGAACTTCGGTTCCTATAAGGAATACGACATGACCAACCGCTTTTTCAATCGCAATCTGGCAGGTGGGGCTTTACTTGATATCGGTGTCTATGCCCTTTCCTTTGTACGTTGGTTCATGACCTCGCAACCGACAGAGATGGTTTCACAGGTCAAGCTGGCACCGACTGGTGTCGATGAGCAAGCAGGGATCCTTCTTACGAATCGTGAAGGGGAAATGGCGACGGTGACGCTGAGTCTTCACGCCAAACAACCAAAACGTGGGACGATCGCTTATGACAAGGGCTATATCGAGCTCTACGAATACCCGCGTGGGCAAAAAGCGGTCATCACCTATACGGAAGATGGATCACAAGAAGTGATCGAAGCAGGAGAAACCGCTAAAGCCCTCCAGTATGAAGTCCTTGATATGGAAGCAGCAGTTGCAGGAAAGGAAAATCATCTCTACCTAAACTACAGCCGCGATGTCATGGACCTCATGACTCAACTCCGCAAAGACTGGGGCTTGGTTTATCCAGAAGAAGAATAAGGTTCGGAAAGAGGCTGGGACAAAAGTCCTAGCCTCTCAATTATTTTTGGATTGTCGAGCAAGACGCAGTGGTTGAGTGGGCT
>CAKPZX010000077.1 GCA_934215455.1 uncultured Streptococcus sp. | reverse complement strand
CCTACTCAACTGTGCGGAGGTGGGACGACGAAATCGAATTCTAACGAATTACCGATTTCTGTCCCACTCTCACTTTTTTATTTTGCTTGATTTTCGACATAAAAGGCAATGACATCCGAAGTGTACTGGGCTGTGCCAGCTCCAAACTTGTCGATGTTTTCCTTGAATTCTGGATTATAGACATAGCCTTTGCCGATATGGCCAAAAACCTCTATAGAGCAGTCAAATCCATACGTTCGAATCGCGTCTAAAAGTTTGGCGGCTTGATCTTGGTTTTCATTTGCAGATACGGATAGACCATCTTTGAGATTTTGCGCCAAAGTTTGAAAAACTTGGTTGAAGGCTTCCGTAGCCTCATCTTCACGCCCCTTTTGGCGCTCAAGCGCTTGGTCCATGACTTCTTGACCATATTTCTCTACTGCTTCTTGGTGGTATTTTTGATTGTCTTGGTAGCTAAATCCAGTGAATTTTTCCTCAATCGTCATGTTTCTTTCTCCTTTTTGTTCTTGAATGGTTTTTTGCAAGGTAGAAATCAAGGTATCCAGACGTTGTCTTTCTTGAGTCAAATAGTCCAACTGTTTGGTCAAATGGGGCAATAAGTTAGATTTTTCTTCAGCTAAGAGTTCTGCTATTTGGTCTAAGGAAAATCCTAGATACTTGTAGTAGAGAATCACCTGTAATCGTTCTAAATCTTCTTGACTGTATGTCCGATAACCATTTTTAGATTTCACAGGGACGAGAAGTCCTATCTTATCATAGTGGTACAAGGTCTTGACAGAGACACCTGACAGCTCTGCAGCTTCTTTAATATGGTACATGATTTCCTCCTTACAAGGATAGTATAATCCCTCCCCTTAGGTCAGAGTCAAGACTTAACATAAAAATAGTTTTCAGATAAAAAAGGCTTGAGTTGTTTCATAGCTTTTAACTCAAACCCTTTCTTATTTATGGATGACTCACGATCAATTCTAAACCTTGCCCTTCCAAAGTCCAAGATTCAACATCGCTCGGTAAGATAAAGTGGCTTCCTTTTTGAATAGGATAATCCTTTCCATCTACCGTCAATTTTCCTTCTCCGGCTAAGACACTTAATAAGCTGTAATCAGCTGTCTTTTCAAAATCAGCTTTTCCGGTAAGTTCCCACTTATAAACAGTGAAGAAATCACTTGCAACCAAGGTGGTCATACGAAGATCATCGACAACAACTGTATCTAGATGGCTATTGGCAGGCTCCCCAATATTCAAGACATCAATTGATTTTTCCAAGTGAAGTTCCCGCAAGTTTCCTTGAGCATCCTTACGGTCAAAATCATAAACCCGGTAGGTGGTGTCACTTGACTGTTGGGTTTCAAGAATCAAGATGCCAGAACCAATGGCGTGCATGGTCCCGCTTGGCACATAGAAGAAATCTCCAGCCTTGACAGGAACTTTTGTCAGCAAGGCATCCCAGTTCTTGTCCTCAATTTGCTGGCGGAGTTCTTCTTTTGACTTGGCATTGTGTCCATAGATAATCTCAGATCCTTCATCAGCCGCAATCACATACCAACACTCAGTTTTTCCAAGTTCTCCTTCATGCTCCATTGCATAGGTATCATCTGGGTGCACCTGTACACTGAGCCAATCGTTGGCATCCAAAATCTTTGTTAATAAAGGAAAGACAGGCTCTTTACGATTACCGAATAATTCCCGATGCTCTTGATAGAGCTGATCCAATCCCATTCCTTCGTATGGACCATTGGCTACTTTAGAAACTCCATGTGGATGGGCTGAAATCGCCCAAAATTCACCGACATGGTCGCTCGGAATGTCGTAACCAAATTCTTCTTTCAGACGAGTTCCTCCCCAAATTTTTTCCTGCATGACTGAATGTAAAAATAATGGTTGTCCCATAATATCCTCCTCGCATTTCATGTTTCTATTATACAAAAAAAAGAAAGTTTTTGAAAGCCCTTTCCATCATTTTCCTCTCTCGCCAGAAACTTCATTTTTGTGTATAATGAAAGGGATGACACTAAAAGAAAACATTATCCAACTGGCGCATTCTATTGGGATTTCAAAAATTGGCTTTACAACCGCTGATGACTTCGCTTATTTGGAAAAATCGCTCCGCTTGGCCGTTGAGGAAGGACGGAATTCTGGATTCGAGCATAAGAATATTGAAGAGCGCATCCACCCCAAATTAAGTCTCTCCTCCGCAAAGACCATCATCTCAATCGCTGTCGCCTACCCCCACAAACTCAAGCAACAACCTCAAAAAACAGCCTATAAAAGAGGAAAATTCACACCCAACAGCTGGGGATTAGACTACCATTATGTCCTTCAAGACAAGCTCAACCGCTTAGCTGCTGGGATTGAAGAAATGACGCAAGATTTTGAATACAAGGGCATGGTCGATACTGGAGCACTGGTTGATACGGCCGTCGCCCAACGAGCAGGGATTGGCTTTATCGGAAAAAATGGCTTGGTCATTTCAAAAGAATACGGTTCTTACATGTTTCTGGGGGAATTGATTACCAACCTCGAAATCGAACCAGATCAACCAGTCGACTATGGTTGTGGAGACTGTCGACGTTGTTTAGATGCTTGCCCAACCTCCTGTTTAATCGGGGATGGCTCTATGAATGCCAAACGCTGTTTGTCCTTCCAAACCCAAGACAAGGGCATGATGGACCTAGAATTTCGCAAGAAAATTAAAACGGTCATCTATGGATGTGATATTTGTCAGATTAGTTGCCCTTATAACAAAGGGCTAGATAATCCCTTGGCAACAGAAATCGATCCTGGTCTGGCTCATCCAGAGTTGATTCCCTTTATAGAACTGTCCAACGGACAATTTAAAGAAAAATTCGGGCATGTTGCTGGAAGCTGGCGAGGTAAGAATATCCTCCAACGCAATGCTATTATCGCACTAGCCAATGCCAATGACCGCTCGGCCATCCCTAAACTCCTGAACATCATCGAAACTTCACAAAATCAGATCCATATTGCAACGGCTATCTGGTCTTTAGGGCAACTGCTCCGTGAAGTCACGCCGGACCTTGTTGAGCTCTTACGGAATATCAAACATCCGACTGATGCCATCATAGAAGAACGAACTGCTTTCTTTGAAAAATTCGGCATTCAAGCAGATTCACAGCTACAATGAAAAAACACTAAGGTTGTATCCTTAGTGTTTTTTTAGTTCCTTCAAGAAATACCAACTACCCATCTCTACTTGGTTAAAGCTAATCTCACTTGAATAGACTTCCTTGTAGCCATTTTTCGTGTAAAAATAGACATTTCCTTTGGTATTGGTATAAAAGGCTAGTTTTTCCCCTTTGATCTCTTCCAAGAAAGGCTCAATTCCTTCTGTCATAAAGCGACTGCCATAGCCCTGCCGTTGGTGTTTAGGGGCGACTGCGAGAAGCATCAAATACCAATCAAAGTTTACATTTTGCTCCAATTCCTTATCCGTGTCCTCCATAAATTTAAAGTAGGCCAACATATTTTTCAAGGAAATAAACTTGAGCAAACCAAATCCCCCATTTAAGAGATAGGCCCGAAAAGGAATCGGTCCCTTTTGCAACAAGGCAACTGCATATATTTCATCGTTCTTTTCTGCCACAAGGCAAATATGGTGCTTGAGAAAAACCTTTACCAGGATGCGCATCATGGCCTCAACAAAGGCAGGGTATTGCTTGGGATCACGCACCAAATCCTTGATGACTTTTAAAAATAGATAGTCCTCAAAGGCTGTACTGGCTACTCGAACCACCTGATCCAGATCTGCTTTTTCTGCTTTTCTGTACTTCATCTTCTCTCCTATTCTAAGTCCACTTTCCAGTATACACTATCCCTCGCTCTTAGACAAAGGTCAATTTTCAGCAATTTGTTCATTCAAGCCAGCAAAAAGAGTCCTCCCCAGACGAGTCCTAGCCCCCAAGCGACGAGGACATCCTTGGGATAATGAACCCCTCCAAGAACTCGAACAAGGGCTAATAGAAGAGATAGGAGCATGGAGCACATTCCTAGCGGAAGAGACAACTGACAGACACACATGGAGATAATGGTCGCCGAAAAAACATGTCGGCTAGGAAAGGAATGACCGGATGAATTTTTTTCTAATAAGGGTTGAATCTCCCATTTTTCATAAGGTCTCGGAACATTGACCCAATGACGAAAGAGGCTAAACAAGACAAAGCCCGAAGCTGGAATCCAGATAAAAGGCCAGATGCCTCCCATTGAAGTTTTCTTAAAAAACAGCCAACAAAAGACCAGGCCGTAGATGCCTGGCATGGCGAACGTCAGGATTCGATTCATCCTTTGAAGAACCTGCACACGATGTGGCTTTCTCGTAAAAGGCAGGGTTAGCCAACGATAAAATTTCGGATAATCTTGAAGATTGGGCTTCATGTTGGCACTCCTGTCTATCATCTCGTTTTTGTACTACTAGTATACGCGATCCTAAGAAAGCCTGTCAAGCCAGGCTTCTTTTTTATCCTTTCTTTCTTCTTTTTCACATGATTTAGCACTAAAATCTGATGATTTATCATTTTTCTGTCTCCAAGAAACGTCTTTTCCATTACTATTATCGATAAAAAAATGAGGCTGGGACAAAAGTCCTAGCCTCTTAATTGTTTTTGGATTGTCGAGCAAGACGCAGTGGTTGAGTGGGCTCTAC
>CAKPZX010000076.1 GCA_934215455.1 uncultured Streptococcus sp. | reverse complement strand
GACGAAATCGAATTCTAACGAATTACCGATTTCTGTCCCACTCTCATAAACTATTCGTTTGATTGATCCCTTTAGTCATCAGACTCTGCAAATACTTGAGTGGCTTTGACTGCTTTCTTCCACCCCTTGTACAATTTCTCTTTGCGAGCTTCATCCATCTTTGGTTCAAAGATTTGAGCTGCTCCATGAAGAGATTTTAATTCATCTAAGTCCTTCCAATAGCCTACGGTCAGACCTGCTAGGAAGGCCGCTCCTAAAGCCGTTGTTTCCAAGTTTTTCGCGCGAGCAATCGCAATTCCAAGAATATCTGCCTGAAACTGCATTAAATAATCATTTTTCGCTGCTCCTCCATCTACTTTTAAGACAGGGATAGGAGTTTTTGCATCTACCTGCATGGTGTCGATGATATCGCGTACTTGATAGGCAATGGATTGAAGGGTTGCTTTGATAAAGTCTTCCTTGGTCGTTCCCCGGGTAAGTCCGAAGACAGAACCACGCGCCTCTTGGTTCCAATATGGTGCTCCAAGACCAGTAAAGGCAGGGACCACATAGATTTCATCCTGGTTCTGGGACTTCAAAGCATAGGCCTCAGATTCAGGTGAATTGTCTATCATACGCAGGCCATCGCGAAGCCACTGAATGGCACTACCAGCGATAAAGATAGATCCTTCTAATGCATAGTAGACCTTGCCATTGATCCCATAGCCGATCGTCGTCAACAAGTTGTTTTCTGACAACTGCATCTCCTCACCCGTATTCATAATGATGAAGGATCCAGTTCCGTAGGTATTTTTGACCATACCAGGTTCAAAAGCCAATTGACCAAAGAGGGCTGCTTGCTGGTCTCCCGCCATCCCTGCAATCGGCACTTGTCCACCGTAGAAATGGAAAGGCGCTGTCTTGCCATAAATTTCAGAGTTTGAACGCACTTCAGGAAGCATTACCTTAGGAATATTGAGAATTTCTAAAATCTCATCGTCCCATTTCAGTTCCTTGATATTGTAGAGCATGGTCCGCGCTGCATTGGAATAGTCTGTCACGTGGGCAGCTCCATCCGTCAGCTTCCAGACCAACCAAGTATCAATGGTTCCAAAAAGTAATTCGCCCTTCTCCGCACGCTCTTGCGCCCCATAAACATGGTCCAAGATCCAACGAACTTTAGTCGCTGAAAAGTAGGCATCAATGACTAGACCTGTCTTTTGGTGGAAGGTTTCTACATAGCCTTGGTTTTTAAGTTCTTCAGCCAATGGAGCAGTTTGCCGCGATTGCCAGACAATGGCATTGTAAATAGGAAGCCCTGTGTTCTTATCCCAAACAAGTGTCGTTTCCCGTTGATTGGTAATGCCGATCGCCTCGATTTGATTGGGCTTGATACCACTTTCAATAAAGACCTCAGCGATCACCGACTGAACCGAGTTCCAAATTTCATTGGCATTGTGCTCCACCCAACCAGCCTGCGGAAAAATCTGAGTGAATTCCTTTTGACTAGAGCTAACTTGCTCGCCTTTTTTATTAAAAATGATAGCCCGCGAACTAGTGGTTCCCTGGTCAATCGCCATGATGAAAGTTTCTTGAGACATAAACTGCCCTCCTAAATTCGATACTTAAAAATCTTGTTCTTTCATAAACTAGTATACTCTATTTCATCTAGGATTTGTATCCATTTTTTTAAGAAAATCCGGTCTAACATTTTCCTACTGCTTCTAACTTTGTCAGACCAAGCAAAAAGAGCCCTGAGGCTCTTTTAACTAGTAGTTCAAATGCTTATCAAGCTCTGCTCTGATCTAACCGATTTAAGAACTCCATGGTCGGACTGTCTTGGTAAAGTTCTTTGAGAGGAATCTTCTGATAGACCGCTATTTCGTCCGCAGTCACACCGTAACGAATTAATAGATCATAAATACGATTTAAATCATGTCGTAATTCATCCGTTATGAGGACATTATCGCTGGTTTCTTTTGTTTTCCAATAATAAGATGGCAGCACTTCCTTGGTTTCAATTAAAATAGTTTGCAACAAAGTCCCACCATGGCTGTCCTTCTGAGAGATATCTGCCCCAAGTTCCAACATTTTCTCAAAAACCTTGAAAGACCGGTCAGCATTTTCCCTAGACGAATACATCTCATATTGGCCATTCCAACGTTTGATCATGCGCCTGCAGTCAAATACAGCTCGTCCACCCGCTGTTTGGAGGACTGGTTGACAGAACGGATTCAGCTCTGTCGGCTCTTCAATAAAGTTAAGATCTGCCCCTCTATCAATGAGTAAGTCTGCAATATCTAAATGTCCCGATTTGATAGCGACTTGAAGGAGTGACTGTCCCTGATCTCTTTTGGGTTTGTCACCCGAAACAGCATTGACTTCTTCAGGCTTTTTATCCAATATCTGACGGATAGCCTCTAGATCTCCTCTTCGCAACAACTGAAAGGTTTTTTGCATGGGCTTTTCTCCTTAAATGATCGATAATCCTATCTCTAGGTTCTTCGTTAAACTGATTATACCATTTTATGGACTCTACATTGAAGTCCTAAAGGCTAAAGATGACAGACTCCCACGAAAGAGGTACAACCCTATTTCAATGATTTTCGTATAGCCACTAGCCAAGAGGCTGCTAGGATTTCGAAGCTAACCAGAAGAATAATCTGTGGAAGAGAGCTCTGAACCAGCATAAGGACAGCTAGACTATCGATCAACATATGAGCGAGGATACAAGGAACAGCTCCTTTTGAATATTCCTTGAGAGCTCCAAATAGGAAGGTATTCCCTAAAATCATCAGGTAAAAGATGAGATAGTTGGATGAACCTGCTGTAATCCAAGGGAGTTGATAGATAGGAATATGCCAGAGGAACCAGACAATGGAAAGAACCATCATTTTAGATATAAAGTGCTTGCTAAAGGAAAGATGCTCTTGTAAAAACCAACGCCAGCCTACTTCTTCCAGACCTCCATATAAAAAGGTCCAAGGGAAATAGAGGAAGAAGGCTAAGAGGGAGTTCCCAGTAAAGCGAACATTCATGAGCAGGATGGAAATCCCATAATAGATGACGGGGATGAAGAATGCTAGGGCCCAGGATAGGGAACTTTCTTTTTGAAGAAAGACCTTTTTGAAAAATTCACCCAAGGAGTTGACTTCACTCAACACCAGAGAAAAGACAGCAGCCACAATCAGGGGAATCAAGTTCATTAGGATAAACAGTAGTGAGGTCCCCATACTACTTCCATCTGGGAAACACCATAGGATAACTTGCCCTACTAGAAATGTAGCAAGGAGGGCAGTCAGTGCATACCAACTAGCGACTGATTGTTTTGAAATAAATTTGCTCATTTTTCTTCCTTAACGGGATGATAAATCAGATAGATTGCCCCCTAATCCGCATCGACCCAAAGATGGTATTGTTCACAATGGAGACATCGAAAGAGATAGCCACACATAGAACCATCATTGACTAAGTATTCAGCTACATCCTGAAATTCATCACGCGCCTCATATTCTTCCAAAACTTGCTCAGCAATGCCCATCTCTTCCAGTTCACGAGTGCCAACTGTCCCCAGATAGGCACAGTAGTCTTTGCAACAGGAGAGCCAATATTCGCCCTGCCAGCTACTATAGCCTGGAGTTTGACAGAATAGGATCTGGTCTTTTTCCTTATCCATGACCCCTTGCCAATCAGCATCTTGGATAAACTCTGCTTCAAACTTTTGGGCAGCACGACCAGTAGAAATACAAGTTGGACAGAGATTTTCCACATTCTCTATACAATAGGGGTGCAAGGTATAATACACGTTGCTTTCTTTCTCGCAACAAGGACAGGTCTTGGGCTCCCCTTCCTTAAAGGCACCAGTCGCTAGAGGATCCGGATGATAGCGGAAGCTCGGCAAGTCTCTGACTTTCTCTTTATGAGCCTCTTTTTCTTTTTCAGTCAAGGGACGAGGAAGAGCAAAGCGATCCCCATGAGTATGACTCATCTTTTCTAAGGTAAACAGTTTCTTAACTTGCTTGCGATCAGACTTGTCGACAAGACCCAAAAAGAGCGTGTAAGCACTGGCATATAATCCCAACTCTTGGTAGACATCCACCAAGACTCGCTTAGCTTCTGGAGTTTCCAGTAAGGTCAACCGATCCGCAAATTCATAGAGAGCCAGCACGCTGGATGAATCCTTATCTTGCGCTTGGAACTGCTTTTTTAAGTGGATATATTCTTTCATCGAATCGTTCATAGAATTGCTCACTTTCGTTTTTACAGAGAATCAAATCCTAGTTTTGTTTCCTTCAGGTGATTGTATTCTAGCGTTGAAAATGTACTTTAAACCCATACCTGCCTGCATTTCGCCTGAGTTTATTCACTAGCTCTTCATTCCGCTTGCTTTTTCCAAAAAAGAAGGGAGTGGTCTTTCCATTTCTGAGTTCGATATAGAAAGCATAGCGACTCCCACCACCAGATCGTCCACGAAAAATTGCATACGTGATTTGCTTGATTTCTTTCAGTGGGATCCTGCGACGGCTGAAACACAGAGCGACATGGATATAGAAGATGCCACGACTAATATGGAAAGGGGCAAAGAAGGGACCGCCACTAGATCTCACGATTGCCCTTCTTCTCAGGAAAAGGAGAAGACTGAAAAAGAGCAAGAAAACTAGCGAATAAAGAATCGGAGCATACTCTATTATCTTTCTAAATGCTATCACAATGTCCTTCATTCTCTACTTCATCTCAACCCATTTTTCATTGTCCATGATAAAGGGCTTAGCTAGACCTTCACCTGTGTAGTCTTGGTATTTGGTCTCCAAGTATTTGTAGACATCTTCCTTGGTCGCAAACTTGATGGCTTGGTA
>CAKPZX010000075.1 GCA_934215455.1 uncultured Streptococcus sp. | reverse complement strand
CTACGCTGATTTCATCAGCTTTTACAGCCCTACTCAACTGTGCGGAGGTGGGACGACGAAATCGAATTCTAACGAATTACCGATTTTCTGTCCCACTCTCCTAACTTCGCCCTGTTACCAATCTACTAGGTCTTAGTCTCTTTTTTTATTTTTCAAGTCCATTCCTGCTGCTCCTAAGATCGCTCCTAGTAAAGTGAGTCCAAGTGCAGATTCCACTCCTGTTTCTGGGAGTTGCTTATTAGAAGATACTGCTTCTGAACGAACCTCTTTTTCCACAGCTGCTGGAATTGGCGTTGGGGTATTTACTGGTGCTACTGGTTGATCCTTCGAGATCACTTGAGGTGTTGAATGATCTGGAACCATTTTGTTCGCAAGCACGTCTGACTTCACTGGTGCTTCTACTGAAGGGCTTGTTGGAATCACAATTTCTTTGGTACCGACTTCAACAATTTCTGCAACTGGCTCTTTAGCAACTTCTGTAGCGATCACTTTTCGACTTTGATCAAGTGCCGAAACCTCTACATACTCAAGACCTTGCCCTTTAACTCCAGCCTGGATCACTTTGCGTTCTCCTTTAGCGAGATCTGGATTGGTGCGTTCCACAAGGTCAAAATCAAGTTCTTTCTCCACGATTTCAAGACTTGGTTTGTCTTCCACTAGGGCTTTGACGTCATTTTCAGCTAAGCTCCCCACTTGAGTGATTGGCTTGAGCCCCGCAAGGGCTTGGGTCAGAGCGGTCACTTCTTGATCTACCTGATCTTGATGAGCACGGCTCACATTCCAATTCAAGCTATCTAAGACTTTCGCAAGTGCTGCGCGAGACTCTGGTGTGTAAATGGCTAGATCTGTTGGCACCGTAGCAACTGCTTTTCTAAGAGCAGTGAAGTCCGCCTTGAAATAGTCCTTGTTGTGGTTGGCAAAAGCTTCCATGACCTGGAAGACTTCCTCTTCCTTGTATTCATTGGCAGGTTCATCAGCCCAGATTCCCAACATACTTCCTGATGTCGGTAATTTGACATCAGGGTATTTGGTTGAAGCTAACTGTTCAAACGGAACAGTTTCTGTATTTTGAATAGCTTTTTCGAGCGGATAACTTTGATCACCCTTGTGGCCCAAAACATAGTACCAGTCTCCGTTGGTATTGAGGAATTTATACCCCTTATCTGCCAAATACTGTGGAGATGCGAGGTTATAGCCCCACCATCCTTTAGACCAGTAGGAAATCAAGACGTCCTTGTCAAAGGCAACATCATCTTCATCTCCATAATAGAAGCCATCGTTAAAGGCCATTGGCTGCAAGCCTTTTTCACGCGCCATAGCCGAAAGACTATTGGAATACTCCGCAAATTTACCATAGAGGTCATACCACTTGAGGTAGTACCAACCTTGCGCACTGGTAGCGTCATTGGCATATTCATCTGTTCCGTAGTTAAAGATCTTAGACTTGTCTTTGAAATAGTCCATGTACTTGCCAATCAAGGCTTTTGTAAAGTTGACTGCTGCCTCATTGGTCAAATCCATCGTTGTTTTTGAAACCGTATCAAAGCTAGCTTGTGGGTTTTCAATGCCCAATTTTTCCATGGCCACCAACAAAGCATCCATGTGGCCAGGACTATTGACTGCTGCAATCAAGCCGATTCCTTTAGCAGTAGCATAAGCATGGAGCTCATCCATTTCTGCTTGGGTCAAGGCTTGGCCATTTGGATCATCGTAATAGGCCTTGGTACCTTCTAAAATGGCCTTTTTCACATCATCACTGGCATAGGTTTTGCCATTGGCTTCCACCGTCATATCATCGAGTACGAAGCGCATACCATCGTTTCCAACAAGGAGGTGCAAGTCAGAATAACCCAGCTCACTGGCCTTATCGACGATTCGTTTCAACTGATCCAGCGAGAAGTACTTGCGGCCTGCATCGATCGAGATGACCTTCTTCATGGCAAGTTTTTCTGCTGCTTCTTTTGCTGCGACTTCTTTTGCGTAGCTTTCTGTGTATACCAAAGCATCTTGAGCCGCTTTGAGATGGTCGATCAAGGTTTTGGCCTCTGCTCGAGTCGTGTCTGCTCCTGCCCCTTCTAAAGCTTTTTTAGCTGCCGTAAAGGCTACTAGAGATTCCGGTGTATAGTGATCCAAATCAGTTGGAGCTTCCGAAAGAGCTTTTTCGACGACTTCAGGATCTGCTACAAAGTAGTCCGCATTCTTGTCCGCGAAGGCATGCATGAGTTTAAAGAGAAGGTCTTTTTTGTAGGTTGCGGATGGCGTATCTGCCCAGGCAGCCACCATGCCACCGATGAAGGGCACCTTAGCCCCATCATTTTTTTGAACCACATCAATGGCTGACTTGGAAATTCCTTCAAGACCTTGATCCAGGTTGTACCAGCCAGATCCAGCCTTGTCCCGTCCGAGCACATAATACCAAGCATCGTTGGTATTAAGAATCTGATGACCTAGTTCGGACAAGAGTTTTGAAGAAGCGACATCATAGCCGTTCCAACCACCTGTCCAGTAGGACACAATGATGTCCTTGTCAAAAGTGCCATAGGAAGTATCGCCATTGTAGTAGATTCCATCATTGAAGGCCATTGGTTTCATCTTGTGTTTTTTCACAATAGCTGCTAGATCATTGGCGTATTGGATGAATTTTTCATAGCCTTTTTCTGGATAGCCTTCGCCTGGCCAATGCTTGCTGGCTTGGAGAACCTGCCAACCATGGGCATCTGTGGCATCATTGGCATACTCATCCAAACCGATGTTAAAGATTTCGGTCTTACCACTAAAATAAGACGCATACTTGTCTACCAAAGCCTTGGTAAAGTCTAAGGCTTTTTGGTTGTCCAAATCAACGGTCCGAGCTGATTTCTTTGTACCAAAATAATTAAAGTGAGGGTTTTCTATCCCCAATTGTTCCATGGCCGTCAGAATCGCATCCATGTGACCTGGACTATTAATGGTTGGGATGACACCTACTTTCTTCGATTTGGCGTAGGCCAAAATATCATCCATTTGAGCCTGGGTCAAGGCTGTCCCGTTCGGATCATCGTAATAAGCTTTTGTCCCTTTTTCAACCGCATCCGTCACGGCTTGGCTAGAATAAGAAGTATCTCCCACTTTCAAAGACATATCATCCAACACAAAGCGCAAGCCGTCATTTCCGACTAGAAGATGCAAGTCTGTATAGCCAGTTTTACTTGCTTCATCAATGATTTCCTTGATTTGGTCTGGTGAGAAGTACTTGCGACCGGCATCGATCGAAACAATCTTTTTCTTGGCTAATTTTTCTTCCTGATCAGGATCTTTAGCAGGCGTTTCCGTCGCTGGTTGAGCTGCCACATCCGACTCTGCGACATAGCTTGCTTCTTCGCGAATCAAACGGTCAAGATCTGATACCCGCAGTTCACGATCAGGCAGTGTCGGTTGACTTTGATCGACGATTGGGGCAGGAGCCGTTGGTTTTTCTACTGTTGGCTGAGAAGCTTCCTCATTGAGAGAAATAGTTGACTCACCCTCGCTTGGCTGAGTCGGAACTGTCGTTGCAGAACTGTCAGTAACGCTCGGCGTATCTGCCGCTACAACCTGAGCGCCAGCAAAAAATCCTATGAGCACCGAAGCAGCTCCTACTGCGTACTTGCGAATCGCATAACGTGGTTGATGTGATTTCATCAGGACCTCCTAAATTGTCTTTGTAATCGTTTTCTTAAATTTAACACGATATCTTAATAAATTCAATGAGGGTCCTCATTATTCTTTAATTAGGAGAGGAAGTTCTTAGATTCGATCCAAAATAAAACGAGCTCCTTACTCAAAAGGAAACTCGTTTATTCTTATAAATCATCCAAGGCATCTTTGACCTTATCAAAGAAACCTTTTTTCTTTGGGTTAACCTTCAAATCACTTGCTTCCGCAAAGGCTTGAAGGGCTTCTTTTTGCTTGTCATTTAAACCAGTTGGGGTGACAACATTGACAGATACATATTGATCTCCCATGGCACCACCACGCAAGCTTGGAGCCCCTTTTCCACGGAGGCGGAATTTCTTACCGGTTTGGGTTCCTTCAGGAATAACCAAATCGACCTCTCCATGAACGGTTGGCACATGGACCGTATCTCCAAGAGCCGCTTGGACAAAGTTCAAGTCTAACTTGTAGTAGATGGTTGAACCATCACGTTCGAAGCGATCGCTCGGCTCAACATTGACAACCACATACAAGTCTCCATATGGTCCACCGTTAAAGCCAGCTTCTCCTTGACCAGCTAAGCGGATTTGTTGACCTGTTTCAACTCCAGCAGGAATCTTGACGTTCACGCTATGAGCTTGTTTTTCATGACCCGTTCCACGACAAGTGCTGCATGGATCCTTGATTTCTTGACCACGACCATGACAGACATCACAGGTCACTTGACGGCGCATCATACCAAGAGGGGTTTGCGTATCCACATTGATGACCCCAGAACCGTGACAGCGTCCACAGGTTACCGGACTAGTCCCTGGCTTAGCCCCAGAACCGTGACAGGTATGACAGCTTGCTTCACGATGGTACTTAACTTCTTTTTCAGCACCAAAAATCGCTTCTTCAAACTTGAGATTAACGCGGTATTGGAGGTCATCCCCTTGACGAGGTGCATTCGGATTACGACTTGCACCGCCACCAAAGAAGCTAGAGAAGATATCTTCAAAACCACCAAATCCAGCACCATCAAAGCCACCAAAACCACCGGCTCCGCCACCAAATCCACCATTGGCCCCCGCAGCACCATATTGGTCATAAGCAGCCCGTTTTTGCTCGTCACTCAAAGTCTCATAAGCTTCTTGAACTTCCTTGTACTTTTCCTCAGCACCAGGCTC
>CAKPZX010000074.1 GCA_934215455.1 uncultured Streptococcus sp. | reverse complement strand
AGAGTCCACTCAACCACTGCGTCTTGCTCGACAATCCAAAAATAATTGAGAGGCTAGGACTTTTGTCCCAGCCTCTTTTTATAGATTATCTGTTTGCAGGCCAAGTTGTTTGACTCTAGCGGCGTAGTAGGTCATGATCAAAAAGAGGTTGGCTGTGATCAGCCAGATGGCCCATTGGTGGATGAAATGCATGAGGATGGCTACGCTAATAGCTCCCGCAATAAAGCTTCCAACGATAATCCCGTAATTCATGGCCTGACGCCGATACTCGACCAAATCTCCCTCTCCTCGAATGACTCGGTACAAGGCCGTCAGCATCTTGCGGTAATTGCCGGAAGTCATAAAGATCACATAAGGGTGATTTTCGATCAGGCTCCCTGTAAAGGTCAACATCATCATTCCCGTCCCAAAAGCAATAAAGGGAACTTCTACAGGTGGTATGACAGACACCAAGGGAATCAGGAGTGTCACCATAAACAAAGGAATCAACATCTTGATCCGCCAAAAGGCTGTCTTGCGATATTCTTTGATATGGAGGGCAACCAGAAAGCCGATCGAGAAAAATATAATCGATGAAAAACGCATGATGGTATTTTCGACCCGGGGATCGTGCCAATCAGCGATAAGAAGTAGGATATTCCCCGTTTGAGTCGCGACCAAACTCCGATAGTGCATGTGGCAAAAAACATCAAGGCCCCCTCCGATAAAACCAAGCAGAGCCCCCATCAGTCGTGTATTTTGTGGTAAAATTATTTTTTCTTCCATAGTCTTGTCTCTTTTGATTTCAATTATGATTATTATACCACTTTGCACACAAGTGGAGCAGGAAAAATCAGAAAAAGCCCTTCCGTTACTAAAAGTAAGGGAGGGCTGGTAGAATGAACCCCGCTCGATCTACTGTTTTAAGCGATAGGTCTTGCGTGGTTTTTTCTTAGGTACCCGCTTGACGCCCACTTCTTCCACGAATTCTCCGAATTTTACGAGGAAGTTATTGCTAACGATGGGGCGTCCAGGATTGATCAGATTGACCAACTCAGTTGCTTCATAAACGGTGAAAGGCTCCTCTAACAGATAGAGGAAGGTTGGATTCCAGTCTAGACGCCCCTGAATCCGCTTGATCGATTCTTGAATAATCTGGTAGTGGTCAAAGGCAAAATCAGAAGCAGCTAAGGGTTCTCCATCGAGAAAACACTGGGACTTTTTGAAATCGACATCGAGAAAAACAACTTCCTTGGCATCATCCCCTGCATGGGCTAACTCTACTGCTTCTGCTGGCAGATAGACCAGATGGGCAATGGTAATGACCCAGCCTCTGGGGTCCCGCCCAGGGGTGGAAACTGTCATGAGCTGCTCCACCTTATTCACTGGCAGATCGAGCCCAACTTCTTCTTTGACTTCTCGGATACAGGCATGAGTCGCATCTTCATCCTTGTTCACAAAGCCCCCCACCAAGGCGAGGCGGTGTTGATAAGGGTGGGCCTTGCGGCGAATGGCTAAGAGCTTGAGCTTGCCTTCAACAAAACAGTAAGCCACCATGTCCGCTGTGACACTTGGAGTTTCATAAGTCGGCAGGTCTTGCTCCTTGTACCACTTGAGAAAGTCTGTTTCACTAGCGACCGTCTCAAAATACTCTTTCTCCGTCATTCCTGCTGGAATCGAGAGACTTGCCATCTAAGCCACCTCCTTCTTGAGGGCTTTGGTCCATTGGTACCAGCCCACTAAACTATTGAGCGTATAAACCCAGTACATCCCTTGAATGTGAAGACTCTGATCCCACCAGAGATAGATACTAAAGACGTTGGTCGCAATCCAGAAGATCCATTGCTCCCGGTAAAGGCGGGTCATTAGGAGCTGGCCAACCCCATTGGTCGCATCGGTGATACTATCACGGAAAGGACGAGCACTATGGATGCTCTGATACGCGAAGCCCATACCGATCCAAATCATAGCACACAAGGCCAAGTAGCGCATCCACTCGATTAAGTTCAATTTCTTCGCTTCAAAGTGAGATTCTTCGACCTTGCCTTGATCATTGATCCGATTAGAGAGCCAAACATAGAGACCGATCGGTTGCATGATGAAGAAATAAAGTGTTGTCAGGACTTCCCCGTAGAAGTTCTTATTGAGGGCTAAAATGAGGTAGATAGCTGAATTCACTGCTCCAAAAAGGTAGTTACTAGCACGCCCTTCTGCAACCAGGATGACGCAGACAATGCCTGTCCAAGAGGCAAACAGTCCCAGCCAATCATGCTGTCCTGTCCGATTGGTCCATTCTAAGAAGAAGGGAACGCTGGAAAGAAGCAGGAGATAGATCCATTGAAAGGCTGTACGTCCCACAAAAAGGTCCTTCCACAGGAGTTTCATAATATTGACAAAGCCTTGCTTTTTCGCTTCTTGGTGAACATTTCTAAAGTCTTGGCTAAAAGTTGCGAATTTTTGAGATAGGTTTTTCATAAGCTGCTCCTTAGTCGGCTTGGTAGATGGCATCGATCACCTTCTTGGCTTCTTCGTAGTTGCCGAGGTAGTCTGATGCGAGGAAAGTGGTCGGAATGTTTCCTAGGTATTGCTGGCGCAATTGGTCCAGGTAATTTGAAAAGCTGGTGCGGATCTCTTCGTCAGCCATGGTCATGTCTCGGAAACCATCATTGACATAAGAGCCGATCGGCTGTACAAAGAGGATCAAATCCCATTTTTCTTTGGAGAGAATACTGACAAAGAGGTTGTCGAAGGTATCGGTCATGCTGGTATCCTGGCCTTCGACTTCCATATAGTAGTCGTAATACCCCTTGGTTACCAGGGAATTGGTATCAGCGATGACAAGGCCTCGATTGGCACTACTATCGATGAGCTTAGAGGTTTGATCATACTGTCCCAAGAGTAGGTAATAGTAATCTTTTGGCGTGAGCTCATCATCCCGCACATTGTTCTTGATCTGGTATTCACGGGCATACTCAAGACTAACAGGTGCATCGTAAAAGCGGGCTAAGTCCTTTGCAAGGGTCGTTTTCCCGTTGCTGGCGCTCCCCATGATCAAGACTTTTTTCGTGAACTGGCGACGGAAGGGCTGGGCGATGTATTTCCAGTATTTGCTTGGATTTTCCCGGATCATGGTAGCAGAGATCCCGAAGCGACGCTCTTCTAAGTGAACTTCAAACCCTCTAGCTTCCAACTCTTCCTTGTAAGCTTTCTCCCCTACATAAAAGATCAACTCTTCTGTCTCTGTTTGATACTGGATGGTGTCTAGGGCTGTCTGTAACCAAGGCTCCCAGCCCAAGGGATAACGAGGAAGTTCTGTCTCATCTAACTTATAGACTTGGGTCAACTCATCATTAGAGAAGGCTTCGCGGATATAACGGAAGCGTTTTTGTAAAGTCAACCCGACTTCTTCGCCACGGTCCCCTTCATAACCAGATACGATGACACGAACGCGATCACACTGACGCTTGGCCCGCTGGATCAGGTCAATATGCCCTTGATGAAGAGGCGCAAAGGTTCCAAAAACCAGGGCAATTCTTTCTTTTTTCATATGAACTCCTTTTTATAATTTTTTATAAATAGATTTTCTTTATGTTTTTATTATAAACTATATTTTCCATCTGTCAATAGTTTTTTATAAAAAAATATATTTTTATTCAAACTAACAAAAAAAGATCTGAAAAGAGAAGCTTATCCTTTCAGATCTTTCGAATTTTATTCACGAGTGAGGGAGTGGCTGACACCGTCTTTAAGAACCGTCACACTAGATACAGAGCCATCTTTTCCAACTACGATATCTAGAGTCGCCGCAGACCCATCGCCTGCTGAGAGATTAGCATGGTAATGACCATCATCCAAGGTATAGTTATAAGCGCTGATACCATAGGCTACGGGTTGGCCCCCAGGAAGTTGGATGGTCACTTGACCACCTTGGCCAATAGTGACTCCAGTGTCGCGTTTGTCAGACCAATTCCCAGCTGCTGCAGAGAAATCCCCTGCTGCTACAGAATAGACTCCCTTGTATTGGGCATTCTCCGTAGCAGAAGCTTGCTTCTTAGCATGGGCATGACCGTCTTCTAGACTTGGCAATTTTGCTTTCGCTGGTGTTGCTGGAGTGGCTACTTCTTTTGTTTCTTTTGTTACGGGTGCTGCTGGTGTCGCTTCTTTAGCTGGAGCAGGTGTTTGACTAGCTGCTGCTTGGTTATTTTTGCTACCAACGGTATGACTTTCTTCTGATTTGCTATCAGAGGATGAAGAGGCAATTGGATCTTTACTAGTGATCACTTTTTTCTTAGAAGAAGAACTTGTTTGTTTAACCTGACTGGTCTTTGAACTGCTTGCTTCTGAAGTTTTTTCTTCTTTATTCCCGCCACAAGCTCCTAGGAAAAGACTAGCTGTCAGGGCTAGGGCTGCTAGGGAAATGATTTTTTTGTTTTTCATAACAGAACCTCTTTTGTAACATTTGTAATATTTTGTAACATTATTGTAACACTGTTATATGAGGCTGTCAATAGTTTCTCAAATATTTTTCTAATTTGAAAGAAGTTTCAAGTAAGTTCTAAACTTTAGCAAAAAAGCCGGACAAACTAGCCGACTAGAGCACGTAGATAAACTGTTCTTTTATACAAATATAATACCTCCTATAAAGATAAAATAATTTTATTCGTTAGGGGTACTCAATTATCTACTGAAACTTTCCGCTGTGAGAAAAGTGCTAGAAACACTATTGTTTCTAGCACTCGGGAGTTTTGGAAGTAAAACAGTTCGGGGAACTGTTTTAGCATGAGCCTAAAAATTGAAAAGCGAATGGGTTCAAAACAAATTGAACACGGGCTGCGGATCGTGTCAAAAAGATAAGTCTTCCTAGAATCTAAAGATTCTGCGTCAAACTTCCTATTTTGACTTTATCCGCGAACGCCCTTTGTATCTTAATTTAGTCATGGAACTTCTTCGAAGTTCGCTGACGTCCGTACTCACCTAAGGAAAGTTTCTAAGATAACTTTATCTTTAAT
>CAKPZX010000073.1 GCA_934215455.1 uncultured Streptococcus sp. | reverse complement strand
GTATCTGAAGCAGATATGCGTTCTCCAGAAGAAGCCTACGCTTATTTGACAGCTTTGAAAGAAGTCATCCAGTACACAGGTATTTCAGACGTCAAGATGGAAGAAGGGTCTATGCGTGTAGATGCCAACATTTCCCTTCGCCCATACGGTCAAGAGGAATTTGGTACCAAGACAGAGTTGAAAAACTTGAATTCCTTCTCAAACGTGCGTAAAGGTCTTGAATACGAAGTGCAACGCCAAGCGAAAATCTTGCGTTCAGGTGGTGTCATTCGTCAAGAAACACGTCGTTATGATGAAGCTAATAAGAGCACTATCCTTATGCGTGTCAAAGAAGGAGCAGCGGATTACCGTTACTTCCCAGAACCAGACCTTCCATTGTTTGAAATCTCAGATGAGTGGATCGAGGAAATGCGCACAGAGTTGCCAGAGTTTCCAAAAGACCGTCGTGCTCGCTACGTGGCAGAGCTTGGCTTGTCTGACTATGATGCCAACCAATTGACAGCGACGAAAGTTACGTCTGACTTCTTTGAAGCAGCTGTAGCCCTTGGTGGTGATGCCAAACAAGTGTCTAACTGGCTCCAAGGTGAAGTCGCACAATTCTTGAATGCAGAAGGCAAAACACTGGAAGAAATCCAATTGACACCAGAAAATTTGGTCGAAATGATTGCCATTATCGAAGATGGAACCATTTCATCTAAGATTGCCAAGAAAGTCTTCGTTCACTTGGCGAAAAACGGTGGTGGCGCGCGTGAATACGTAGAAAAAGCTGGTTTGGTACAGATTTCAGATCCTGAAGTCTTGATCCCAATCATCCACCAAGTCTTTGCAGACAACGAAGCAGCCGTAGCTGACTTCAAGTCAGGGAAGCGGAATGCGGACAAGGCCTTCACCGGCTTCCTCATGAAAGCAACCAAAGGCCAAGCCAACCCACAAGTAGCCCTCAAGTTACTTGCCCAAGAATTGGCGAAGTTGAAAGAAGAGTAATAGAGAAATAGAGAACTGCACCCTAAAAGTTAGATTTTTACTGCCTAACTTTTGGGGGCAGTTTATTTTTTTGTTTTAAAAATATCTTATTAATGTTCTTGTATTTACTTTTTTAATTGGTTATAATATTGCATAAAGATAGAATTCACTAATTAGTTGTAAAATGAAAGTGTTTTGGAAATATGAGTTTTTAAATAACAGAAGGATTATTAGGCTTTTATAGGAATTGATTAAATATTAGTAGATGACTTTATTGAGTCAAGAAAATAACAATGCGAATTAGGAGAAAAAATGAGTAACTGGGAAAAAGATTATGAGGCGGAACAGAGGGAACGAGAGCGAAATCAAGAATTAAAGAGACACAATGATTTGTTAGATAGACACTCTATTCAGCAAAGATTAGCTTCAGAAGAAAAAAATAGACTTCTAGAGAATCAAGTTCGACAAACTGAAAAGCAAAATGAAATATTACAACAACAAGCAATCGCTGAGGAGAGACGGAGAGAGCAAGAACTCAAACAAAAACAGGAGCAATTTTATAAAGATAAAATATTTGAATTGAAAAAAATATGGGCTCAAGCTAAAGATAATAGTGAGCGTGATCGAATACAAATACTTCTCTCAGAAGTTGAGGGTGAATACGAGAAATATAAGTTTGAGGAAGCTGAAAAAGAGAGAAAACTAGCTATACAAGCTGAACACTATAGGCAGGAACAATTAATCAAACAAGAAGAGGAAAAAAAGAGACAACGAAAGAAAAGAATTATAAGTCTAGTTATTGGATTAGTCATTTTAACTTTAATGTTATGGCTTTTTTTACCAAAAAGTGGACGATATCAAAGGCAAAATGATTCAGTATCTATTTCAAGAAAGTCGGAAAGTTCAAAAAAAGAAACTAAAGGAAAATCGGATCTAGAAAAAAACACAGATACTACAGTTGTTCCTAATCTCTCAGGAAAAACAGTTGCAGAAGCAAAAGCAATCATTGAAAAGCAAAATTTAAAATTAGGAAAAGAACAAGAGGAATATAGCGATTCGATTGCAGAGGGGTATATTATAAAAACAAATCCAGCTGCTGGAACCAAGAAACAACGAGGAGATAAGATTAATATCATTGTTTCCAAAGGACCAAATAGTTTTGAAATGCCAAATTATGTGGGAGACACGCGAGCAACAGCAGAAGAGGATCTGAAAAATACCTATAAAGTATCCAATAAAATGATCAGTATTGAAGAGGTTGAAACCTTTGATTATGCTCCGGGGACAGTTATAGAGCAAACACCGGCCGCAGGGAAACAATATTCTCTGAATTCAAAAACTAAGATTGTTTTGAAAGTAGCGAAGAAAACAACGTCGATTGAAATGCCAAACTATATTGGATCAACCTATGATTTTGCTAGAAGTAACTTGATTGAAATATATGGAATCAAGGAATCTAATATTGAAATCAGAAAAACTAACCATCTTCCTGCTGGAGTATTCGTTTCTGCAGGTCAAATTGTCAGTCAAACTCCAGAAGTTTCGAGTACGGTGGATATTAATCGAACACGAATTGTATTGACCGTTTATGAACCAAATGAAGGTGAACAAAATAGGAATAGAGTAGCACCTAATGATAATTCTGATGATTCAAATTCAAAAAATAACGATACTGGAAATTCTTCAAGTGGATATGATGATTAGCCATTAAATAACATTTAAGGGGAATGATTGGAAGAGGCTGGGGCAAAAGTCCTAGCCTCTCAATTATTTTTGGATTGTCGAGCAAGACGCAGTGGTTGAGTGGGCTCTACTACGCTGATTTCATCAGCTTTTACAGCCCTACTCAACTGTGCGGAGGTGGGACGACGAAATCGAATTCTAACGAATTACCGATTTCTGTCCCACTCTCACTTTTCTCACGGTGGAAAGTTTCAGTATATGTTTACATTCTAACAGGCACCTTTTTGTGTCTGTTTTTACTTTTTCAGAGGGGATGAAAAATGGAATTTAATTGACAAAGTCTTCTAAATTTAATAAAATCAAAAACAGACCGATGGTCTGTTATTTTTAAAGGAGGGAAGTTACTTGAAACAAGAAATAAAATCAAAAAGAAGTAAAGATCAAATTATTCAAGTGGCTTTATCCTTGTTTTCAAATAAAGGCTATAATGAAACAACGATGTCTGATTTAGTAACGGCGACAGGATTGTCAAAAGGGGCTGTTTACCATCACTTCAAAAGTAAAGAAGAGATTCTACAACTCTTAATGGAAAAAGAAACGATTGCCCTCTCAACTTTTCTAGAAGAATTGTCAAAGAACGAAGAAGTTTCACCAACAGATCGTCTATTACAATTAGTAGATTATTTAATAGGCAATGAGAATATGGAACAGCTTACTGGTATTGACTGGGCACAAAAAATACCGTTTGGTTTGTTGTTTTCTTTAAAAAATACGGTGAATATTCTTTCCAAATATGTAGGAATAATCATTCATCAAGGAAATGAGAAGGGCGAGTTTTCTTGTAAATATCCTTTAGAGACAGCCACAACACTATCTCTATTAATTGATGTGTGGCTTGATCCAACTATATCAGGTGAAGAAATGATCTCATTCTCACAAAAATTAGACTATATTGCATTTTATTTAAACAGTAGCGGTGTTCCTGTTTTAACAGAAAACAAGTGTCAAGAGATTAATCAGTCTTTTCTTAAAGGAGGAAGAAGATGAATCGGCTGTTGAGATTCTTATTTATTTTACTTATCATCGCCATGTCTGGAGCGATTATCTTCCAGCTATTCTTTCCATCCTATATGGGAAGTCATTCGGGATATGGTATTTCTGTCGGTTGGCAACGGGAGATTGGGATTTGGAATGTGGCGGTCCTTGTGATCCTGATTGCTGTCAATCTCAAATACGATTGGTTTTATCTTCGAACGGTTCTATTGGCTTTGATCCTAGGTGGGCTTGGGATCGGTACTAATCATCTCTTCAGTTATTTTCACTATCATCTGCCGGTCAATGGGATCGGTGCGCTTGAAAATTATCTCCTAGTCCTTGGTTGGATTGTTGGGTGGAGATTGGAATCTTCTCGGATCAAGAAGAAATAAGAAGGAGCAGTCAAAGGGCTGCTCTTTTTCATCTTCAGTTTTTCCTTGACAAACAAAAGGAAAACGTTTACAATTTTAAATATAAAGTTTCCTGAAAAGAAAACAAAAAAGGTGAAAACAAGGAGATCATCATATGGCTACTATGAAAGCAGCTCGCTGGCATGCAGCAAAAGACGTTCGTATCGAAGAAGTGGAAGTACCTGAAGTACAACCACATCAAGTAAAAGTGGCAGTTAAGTTCACAGGGATCTGTGGTACGGACTTGCATGAATATTTGGATGGACCGATCTTCATCCCAACTGAAGAACATGTGTATTCTGGTCAAAAAGCACCGGTCACTTTGGGACATGAATTCTCTGGTGAAATTGTAGAAGTCGGAAGTGATGTGACTCGTGTCAAAGTTGGCGATCGTGTCACTATCGAACCAATTCTTGCAGAGCACAATTTGATTGGTGATTATAACCTTGATCCAAACTTGAACTTTGTCGGCCTCGCTGCAGATGGTGGTTTTGCCAAATATTGTGTCCTTGATGGGGATTTGGTTCATGTGATTCCAGATAGCTTGAGCTATGAACAAGCAGCTCTTACAGAACCTGCTGCTGTTGCTGTTTATGCAGTTCGTCAATCTGCATTGAAAACTGGAGATACAGCTGTTATCTTTGGCTTGGGTCCAATTGGTCTTTTGATCGTTGAAGCCCTTCGTGCAGCAGGAGCATCAAAAATCTATGCGGTTGAATTGTCTCCTGAACGCCAAGCTAAAGCAGAAGAATTGGGAGCAATCGTTGTGCGCCCAGAAGAAGGAGAAACAATCGTCGAAGCCATCCATCGTTTAACCGGTGGGGGAGCAGATGTTTCTTATGAAGTTACGGGGGTTCCAGTTGTTTTAGGCCAAGCCCTTGCAGCTGTTCATAAAGCTGGGGAATGTATGGTCGTATCTATCTGGGAACGTGAAGCCAGCAT
>CAKPZX010000072.1 GCA_934215455.1 uncultured Streptococcus sp. | reverse complement strand
TTAGAATTCGATTTCGTCGTCCCACCTCCGCACAGTTGAGTAGGGCTGTAAAAGCTGATGAAATCAGCGTAGTAGAACCCACTCAACCACTGCGTCTTGCTCTACAATCCAAAGACAATTGAGAGGCTAGGACTTTTGTCCCAGCCTCCTTCCTTTATTTGTTGCTCTTCTTATCCGGTAAAAGAAAACTAAGACCCAGGCAAGCTAGCACACCTGCTGTGATGACCAGACCATTTGAAACCGGCAAGAGATCGTAAATCGCATTTGCGATCATCAGCGCAATCAAGGCACAGATCACACTTGCCTTGTAATCTTTTTTCAAGAGATTTTCAAGTGTAAAGAAGGTAAATAAGAGAACGGGGAACAAAGGCCAGATATTCACATCGATCTTTGGAAAACCAACCATTCCCATTGTGACAACCGCAAGAGCAGCCAAAATAAATCCAAGTCCTAGTAATTTTTTCATCATCGTATACCTCGTTTTCAATAGTTGGAAGGGGGCCTTCCTTTGATGATTCTATGATAGCAGAGAGCCCCGACGGCGACAAGGACTTTTGACTAAGTGGTCAAAAAAGGCGCCTATGCGGTCAAAAAAAGGAGCGAGACCGAACGAATATGTGACTAACATCATTCGTCGTCTCGCTCCTTCAAAGCCGTTTCTTCCTATGCCGATTGCAGGGATCGAACCTGTGACCTACGCGTTACGAGTGCGTTGCTCTACCAACTGAGCTAAATCGGCGATTACCTTCTTAGTATAGCACTCTGATAGCGGATGTCAAGCACTTTTAGTTGATCTTTTTAATCAGAATCTGACATGGATTCTGTGGATCCCATAAAGATGGAAAAATCTCTAATTTTTTAAAACCAAGACTGCGATAAAAGACATTTGTTCGGTCATAATCTTTATTTGAACCTTCTGCGACTGTTTTGACCTGTAGGTAGTCCACTTGTTTGACTGCTTCTCTTTCTATAGTCGTAATTAATTCCCTTCCAATTCCTTGACCTTGGAATGATTTTTTCACGCCTAGACAGTCAATTTCAGCACAATCTTCACTCGAATATGATAAACTTATAAACCCTACTACATCACTTTCTTGATAAGCAGCACAAACTCGTAAATCCTTAGCTCCTTCAATGTAGGCTTGCGTGCTTTCTGGTATTCCAAACCATTCTGGCAAATCCCTTAAAATCTCAGCGACAACTGCCATTTTTTGATCTTCACCCTTGACTTCTTTAATTACAAACATCATAAGTTCCTTTCTTGATTTTAGTCTTACTTTACCTCTTACGAACCAGCACTTTCGTAGGCATCCAATCCCCTGTCCCAAAGTTTGAGGGAAATAACAAAGAAAACAAGGGAAATCAGAATCAAACCACCAATATTAAAGAGTCCATCCTTGTCCTGCAAGAAATAGCTGGCAGGATAGTAGGCCGTAAAGGCGAAAGGTACAATAAAGCTAATTAACCAACGAAGGAGCGAATTGTATATAGAAATCGGGTATTTGGCGAAATCATTGAACATATAAAAAATGTAAATCATGGCACCTGACTGCTTGGTCCAAAAAGCGATGCTGGCTGTTGCAATTTTCAAGGAAGTATAAATCAAGGTCGCAAAAGGAATACAAACTAGGAAAAGCAGGAATTTTGGAAGAGTCCAAGCGATGCTAGTCACTGTTGTACCTAATAGAATGCCACCGACCAAGAGTTCACCCAAGGCATCAATCTGAAAGGTCTCAACCAGAATATGAAATAGGGGATTGATAGGACGAGTCAGATACTTGTCAAACTCCCCTTTTCGAACTAGTCGTTGACCTAAAGCCCAGAGATTGTCAAAAAAGAGATGATCTAATCCCTTTGGAATTAAGGAAAATCCATAGATAAAGGCAATTTCTTGAAAAGTCCAACCTTCTAGGGAGGGAATGTGTTGAAAGATGACATTGAGAAACAAGAGGTTCAGGCCTTGAGTCAGAAAGACTCCCAACACACCAACCACAAAATCTACCTTGTATTCCATGATTTGCTTGATGTACTGTCTGATAAAAATCAGATGCATGCGTTGATATTTTTTCATACTAACCTCCCTGAATGGTGATAAATGACTGGACTCGTTTCCAAATCAACTGAGACAAGCCCACCATCACTATAAGCCAGAAAAGCTGAAGCAAAAGTGCTTGAAGAATCTGACTAGCATCGTATTTCCCAACAATAATCATGACCGGAGTGTAAATTAAGGATGAGAAAGGTAAGAAGGACAGAATATCTGAAATGACCTTTGGAAAGAAAGCCAAGGGAATCAAACTCCCAGACATAAAGGCCACTATGGAAGTCTTAAGTAGGTTGGAACCCCAAAGATTTTTAAATACAAAGGCTGAAAATCCAAAGCAGATATTAAAGAAAAAGTTAATCAGATAGGCCAGCGTTAAGCTAAAAAGATAAAGGGTAGTTAGTCCCAGCACTTCTACAAGCCCTTGCCCAGATAAGATTTTCATCAAAACAATGACACTTAAAAATGGCAGTCCAACAGATATAAAAATCAACCACTTGGAACCAAGCTCCGTAAAGAGGTAAGAAGCCGCAAAATGCACTGGTCGCAACAAGCGCATGATAATGGAACCATCCTTGACCTCATCACCAATCATAAAGGAAGAATCCGACCTAGTCAGAAGATTAGTCACAAAACTCATGATGATGTAGAGGGTGATATCCGCCATACTGAAGCCCTGAATCAAAGGCTCCTGGGAGGAATCAAAGACAGCCTTCCATAGATAAAAAGCCACAAAAGCACCCATGACATCGCCAATCCGATAAAGAATAAAGTTGACTCGATAGCTAATCAACTCCTGAATCCCTGCATTGATAAAGGGTTTATAACGTCTCCACAATTTGACCATCTTAGAGCTCCTTTCGATAGAAGCGACGGATAATATCTTCAATATCCGTATCTACCATCTTCAAATCACGGACCTCAAAATCAGATAAGGTTTGCTTGATAATATCGGCCGACTGGTAGCGGGAACTATCGAATTCAATATTAAGAGTATTTCCTTGTCTATCAATGGACATATCAGGCAAGCCCTCATAATGAGAGACTAGATGATTTTGACCTGGCGTCAGGTCAAAGGAGAGAGTCTTCATCTTTCCAAAGGTCTCCTTGAGCTGGCTAACCGTTCCATCAAAAATCTCTTGCCCCTTATCAATCATAAAAATCCGACCACAGAGTTGCTCAATATCACTCAAATCATGAGTAGTCAAGAGAATAGTTGTCTCTTCCTCCTGATTAATCTGGGTAATGGCCCGACGAATGTTGTCCTTGACCGACACATCCAAACCAATAGTCGGCTCATCTAAAAAGAGAACCTTGGGATTGTGAAGTAAGGAAGCCGCAATATCCGCCCGCATCCGTTGACCTAGTGAAAGAGTCCGCACAGGATCCTTGATAAATTCCTTCAAATCCAAAACTTCATTCAAAAAGTCCATGCGCTTATGGAAAAGCGAGTCCGGTACATCATAGATCTCTTTCAAGACCGTGTAGGTCTCTTGCAGAGCCAAATCCCACCATAGCTGGGTGCGTTGTCCGAAAACGACTCCAATATCCTTGACATAATCTTGGCGATTATCCTGGGGAATCTTGCCGTTAATCCGACAAAAGCCAGATGTCGGCTTCAAAATTCCTGTCAGCATTTTGATGGTGGTTGACTTCCCAGCACCATTTGCCCCGATAAATCCTAAAATCTGCCCTTTTGGAACTTCAAAAGTTAAATCCTTGACCGCTTCAAAGGTCTGCTTTTCAGGATGAATAAAGGAGCGCAAGGCTCCCTTTAACCCCGGCTCCTTAACTGTCTTCACAAAATTTTTCCGAAGATGTTGCACTTCTATCATTGCCATATCTATCTCCCTATCGTAAGAAGTAACATTGTATTTTTGACTACAAATATTCTAAATCCTTACTTTCTACACTTTCTCAATATTATTACAGAAGCCTTTATACCAACCTATTATAATCTAATAAAAAAAGGAATGCAAGCGTTTGCTTATTGATTATCAAATTAGAGATTTCTCTCTTAAAATGAAACTTTTAATCAAAAATTCTGTTAAATAGTTTTCTTAAGACACCAAAAAACCTGCCCTTAGGGGCAGGCTTATTGTTAAGAAAAAGAATTTTTTTAATCGAGAAAATTAACGATTCTACTGTTAATCCTTCAGCATTTAATTATTATCATCAGTCTCAATGGATTTTTAAGCCCTCAATTATTCTCTAAAAATTCTTTAATGCGAGAAACAATAGCATCGCTTTGATAATGATAGAGGTCGTGAGGCGCATCCATATAGACGACCTGAACATTAGACTGGTCGCTTGCAAATCTCTCTGCATAACGTTGCCACTCAGATTGGCTAAAGCTAGTACCATCACCATTAGAAACCATTAGTAAGGCTGGAATTTTCGGATTAATGTTTGAGGGAACTTTCTTGGCATTTTCCTTTGCCAAACGGGATTCATGAAGCATGGCTTGTGACATCAACTGCTTATATGCTAGTAATTTATATTGTTGTCGTTCAGTTTCAGTCAGAGTTGGATTTTTTATATAAAAGGACTCAGGGAAATAGCGTAATAAGCCAATCTTACTGCTCCAATAAGCCACAGTAAGCAAGGCCTGATTATCCTTTAAATCTTCATAACTCGCTGGCAAGGCCCAATCCAGGCCAATCAAAGCCTTCACTTCATTCGGATATTTCTCTTGCCAAGCAAGACTCTCTAAACTAGCCATAGAATGCGAAATAATCACATAAGGTCCTGAAACATGAGCTTGCGCCAAAGCTTGACGCGTCTCAGAAAGGACCTCCATCACATCTCTTGAACGATCACTATCTTCGCTAAAACCATACCCTGCTCGCTCCACGACAACAACTTTGTATTTTTTGGATAGGGAATCTGATAGATTCTTAAAGTCTAGGACAGGGGAAGCGATACCAGCACCTGAAAGAAAAACGATTGTTTCAGACCCTTTTCCTTTAACAGAGACATTCATTCGATGTCCATTGACTGTAACTTGTTTACCAATGGGTGTGAGAAGCTTACTTTCATTTCGTAAACTGAATTGATGAAAAACAAATGTAGCACCTAAAAAGAGCA
>CAKPZX010000071.1 GCA_934215455.1 uncultured Streptococcus sp. | reverse complement strand
TCACCTTCTAATCAAATTCAAGTTTTTGCTTATCAATCTCTCTATTTTTAGAGGGATTTTTTCTTTATACTGGTATCAGAAAGAAAGGGAGGTAGTGAAATGATTCAAACCAGTTTGTTTTCCATTTCAGTATTCTTAGCGGGAGTTCTATCCTTTTTCTCCCCATGTATTTTGCCACTGATGCCAGTCTATGTAGGGATTCTATTGGATTCTGAGCATGAAAAAACGGTGCGTATTTTTGGAAGAGACATTTCTTGGTATGGCCTGGTGAAGACTCTTTGTTTTATCGCAGGTCTATCAACTGTTTTCCTGATTCTAGGATACGGTGCAGGGGCCCTTGGCCAGGTGCTTTATGCTCCCTGGTTCCGTTACCTACTAGGAGGGATTGTCATCTTATTGGGAATCCATCAGATGGGCCTCATCAATCTTCAGCAACTCCAAAAACAAAAGAGTATCCAACTGAAGAAGGATG
Source organism: uncultured Streptococcus sp. (assembly GCA_934215455.1). Classification (GTDB taxonomy): domain Bacteria; phylum Bacillota; class Bacilli; order Lactobacillales; family Streptococcaceae; genus Streptococcus. The sequence goes on along the minus strand of CAKPZX010000071.1, from coordinate 4,754 downwards.
AAAAACGCAATGAATTCTTCAATGCTTTTCTGATAGGGGTCACCTTCAGTTTTGGTTGGACCCCTTGTGTCGGACCGGTTTTGAGCTCTGTTTTAGCCATTGCAGCTTCTGGAGGAGATGGTGCATTGCAAGGCGCTCTCCTGATGCTGGTCTATACATTAGGCTTGGCTCTGCCTTTCTTGCTTTTGGCCTTGGCTTCTAGCTGGGTTCTACAACATTTTGCTAAACTCAAGCCCCATATGGGAACCTTGAAAAAAATTGGTGGTGCCCTCATCATCTTGATGGGCATCTTGCTGATGTTAGGAAATCTTAATAGCCTCGCATCCCTGTTTCACTAATCTTGAATGATTAAAGGAGAAAAATCATGAAAAAAATTCTTGCACTTTCTATTGCTACACTTAGCATCGTCACTTTAGCAGCTTGTTCTGGACAGAAATCAGATTCAGACATGAAAAAAACGGACGATAGTAGTATGATGAAGAAGGACGATATGAAGAAGGATGACATGAAGGATTCATCCATGTCCGATGATAAAATGAAAAAAGAAGACATGAAAGATTCATCTATGATGTCTGACAGCAGTTCGGAAATGAAGGACGATATGAAAAAAGATGAGATGAAATCTAGCGATTCAGAAATGAAAGACGAAAAGAGTGGATCATCTGATATGAAATCAGACAAGGAATGAAAGAAGGGAGAGGTCATCTGAGGATGACTTTCTCCTTGTTTAAAGAGGTAATAATGATGAAGAAATTAGCTTTAGTAGCTGCAGGAATCTTGTGTACGGGACTTTTGGGGGCTTGTTCGAGTCAAGGAATGGCTACTTCCAATAAGGATATGAGCCAACAAACAGCCAAAGCTGGGGCTAGGCAACCATCTGGCAAGAAAGTGAAGGAGTTTAACCTGCAAGGAGTGGACGGTAAGACCTACCGCTTATCCGATTACAAGGGAAAGAAAGTTTACCTCAAATTTTGGGCTTCCTGGTGCTCTATTTGCCTGTCGACATTAGAGGATACCAATGAGTTGGCAAAAGAAGAGGCAGGTAAGGATTATGTGGTTTTATCTGTTGTAGCTCCAACCTTTAATGGCGAAAAATCAGCAGCAGATTTCAAAAATTGGTACCAGTCTTTGGATTACAAGGATTTCCCAGTCTTGCTGGATAGTAAAGGGGAACTGCTAAAAGAGTATGGGATTCGTTCATATCCATCGGCGCTCTTTATCAATAGTGATGGGACTTTAGCAAAGAGTCATATTGGCTATATGAATAAAGAGGATATCCTCAAGACCCTAGAGAACATGCAGTAAGGAGATAGACAATGGAAACAAAATGGAAAGTGTTTGCTATCCTTCTCATTGGCTTATTATCTATTGGTTTCTTTTTCTTTAGTAAGGGATCAAACGGAATGGATCAATCAGAAACAAGCACTGAAATGATTAAAAAAGCATCGATGAGTCAGACTCCAGTAGCTAAAAAGGAAACAAATGAAACGGTTGATCCAAAGGATCAGCGTGAAATTTATTTGGCTGGTGGTTGCTTCTGGGGCGTAGAGGAATATTTCTCCCGTGTTCCAGGTGTGATTGATGCCGTATCAGGATATGCCAATGGGAAGGGAGATACAACCAAGTATGAATTGGTCCCTCAAACAGGGCATGCCGAAACAGTTCACATCACCTACAATGTCAAGAAGGTATCTCTGAAAGAATTGCTCCTGCATTATTTCCGGATTATCGACCCAACGTCGAAGAATCGTCAAGGAAATGATCAAGGGACTCAATACCGAACAGGTGTCTATTATGTCTCTCAAGAGGACCTTCCAACCATTAACCAAGTCTTTGAAGAGGTAGCAAAAAAATACGACAAACCGTTAGCAGTGGAAAAAGAGCCACTGACCAATTTCATCAAGGCTGAGGACTACCACCAGGATTATCTAAAGAAACATCCGAATGGGTACTGCCATATCGATGTCAATCAGGCTTCTTATCCTGTTATTGATGCTAGTCGCTACTCTAAGCCAAGCGATGAGGAGATCAAAAAGAAGTTATCTCCTGAAGAGTATGCGGTGACACAAAAAAATGATACCGAACGGGCCTTCTCCAATCGTTACTGGGATCAGTTTGATGCCGGTATTTATGTAGATATCGTGACCGGTGAGCCCCTCTTTTCTTCTAAGGATAAATTTGATTCTGGTTGTGGTTGGCCAAGTTTCAGTCGGCCTATTAGTCCTGATGTGGCCATCTATAAGGAGGATAAGAGTTTCAATATGACTCGGACAGAAGTTCGGAGCCGTGTAGGAAATTCTCATCTGGGCCATGTTTTTACCGATGGTCCCAAGGAAAAAGGCGGCCTTCGCTATTGCATCAATAGTTTGTCTATTGTCTTCATTCCCAAAGCAGAAATGAAAGAAAAGGGCTACGGTTATTTATTGGACTACGTCTGAGACATTTGGAACCATAATTTGCTATAATAAGTATAGCAAAAAACAAGTGGGTGAAAGACATGTATGCGATCATGATTGTGGAAGATGAAGAGCTTATTCGGCAGGGTCTGACTTCCTTAGTGGATTATGAACAGTTTGGAATGACCGTCATCAACCAGGCTAAAAATGGGCGTGAGGCTTGGGAGAAGTTTCAAGAGCAACCAGCCGATATCCTTCTAACCGATATCAATATGCCACAAATGAATGGCTTGGATCTGGCTCATCTCGTCAAAGAACAATCTCCGTCTTGCCATATCATTTTTTTGACAGGTTATGATGACTTTGAGTTTGCAAGGAAAGCCATCAAGTTAGGTGCAGATGATTATTTGCTGAAGCCTTTTTCAAAAGATGATATTGAAGAGATGTTAGCAAAGGTGAAAGGAAAACTTGATCAAGAGCGTAAGAAAGCGCAAGTCGAAGATTTGGTCAGTCAGGGTTATTCGACAGACTTGGAAGAAGCCATTCATGCTCGTTTAGCAGACTCTCAGTTAACTCTAAAGGATCTGGCCTATCAACTTGGTTTCAGTCCCTCTTATCTAAGTGTATTGATCAAGAAAAAATTGGGACTCCCCTTCCAAGACTACCTCATTCAAGAGCGAATGAAGAAGGCTCAACTCTTGCTTCTCACGACAGATTTAAAAATTTATGAGATCGCCGATCAGGTTGGTTTTGAAGATATGAACTATTTTTCTCAACGCTTTAAGCAGGTTGTTGGGGTGACACCAAGGCAGTACAAAAAAGGAGAGCATGAATGAAACGATATCCCTTGCTGGTTCAGCTGGTCCTCTACTTTTTTCTCTTCATTCTCTTACTTTTTGGTCTTATCGGTAGCCTTTACTATCAAACGAGTTCAGGGACGATCCGCCAGCAAACAGAGCGGACGACAAGAAATAGTATCGATCAAAGCAGTCAGTTTATTACCTCCTATCTAAAAAAATTAAAGCAGACCACCACGGTTCTTAGCAAAGAGCAGGCTGTTCGCCAATTTGCCCAAGATAGGAGTGCGGATCAAGAAACGGTTCAACACCTGATGCGAACGATGATTGAAACGGATCCGGACTTGGTCTCAGCGGTCTTGGTGACCAAGGATGGGCGTCTGGTAGCGACAGATTCCAAAATCAGCATGCAGACTTCCTCAGATATGATGAATGAAAGCTGGTATCAGGAGGCGATTAAGGAAAGAGCCATGCCAGTTTTGACGCCAGCTCGAAAGGAATCCTTGACTTCGGAAAAAGAAAAATGGGTGGTTTCTATTACCCAAGAAGTGGTCGATCAGACTGGTCAAAATCTCGGAGTAGTTCGCTTGGATATTGGCTACGATAGCCTTCAGGCTTACTTGGATCACCTTCAACTAGGGAAACAAGGCTTTAGTTTTATCATTAATCAAAAGCATGAGTTTGTCTACCATCCCAAAAAAGCGGTCTATTCTTCCAGTCAAGAAATGCAGGCTATGCAGCCCTATATTGCTGTGAAAGATGGTTATAGTAAAGGAGGGAAGAATTTTATCTATCAGGTTCCGATTCCAGATAGTGATTGGACCTTGATTGGAGTGGCTTCCCTTGAAGGACTTCAGATGCTGCAGTCGCAGCTCCTTTACTCTTTCATTGGCCTAGGATTACTAGCTTTGATCATGTGTTTGATAGGGATCGGCTTTGTTCTGCGTTTGTGGATCAAACCCTTACGAGACCTTCAGACCATCATTTTGAGGATTGGAGCAGGAGATGCTCACGTGAGAGCTGCAGCCAAAGGATCTCCAGAATTGGTGGACCTCGCTCAAGCTTTTAATGCCATGTTGGACCAAATCGATAACCTCATGCAACAGGTTAAGGAAGAGGAGCAGAACGCACGGCGGTACGAGCTGCGGGCACTTTCGGCTCAGATTAATCCGCATTTCCTCTACAATACCTTGGATACGATTGTCTGGATGGCGGAGTTTAATGATAGTCGGCGCGTGGTCAACATCACCAAGTCTCTGGCTCAATATTTTCGACTGGCTCTTAACCAAGGCCAGGAACAAATCCTGCTGAGAGATGAAATTGACCATGTCCGCCAGTATCTTTTCATTCAGAAGCAACGTTATGGAGAAAAGCTCAACTATGAAATTCTAGAAGATGAACGGTTGAGCGACTATCAGCTCCCCAAATTAGTGCTTCAACCCTTAGTGGAAAATGCGATTTACCATGGTATTAAGGAGATCGATCGGCCAGGTCTCATTCGAGTGACAACTGAAGTCAGTGGAGACTACGCCTGCGTATCGATTTTTGACAATGGACGAGG
>CAKPZX010000070.1 GCA_934215455.1 uncultured Streptococcus sp. | reverse complement strand
GTCAAGCCATCAGGAAATTCAGACTTGGTCTCTACTGGAAAGACTGTCAAATCATGCTCGATGGGAAGGTTTGCTTCCGTATCATAAACTAAGCTTGCTGCCTTGGCATAATCCTCTGGTAGTTTTTTGTTTTGGAAGAAAGCTTCTACCCGGTCATTGTTGGTCTTGTAACGCATGAAATAACCAAGGAGAGTTCCCTTGCTATTAATGATACAGGCATTACAGTGGATAATATCCGCCAATTGCTGGGCAATATCATTGTAAGGCATCTCAGCCTGCAACTGTTCATCTGTCCGTTTCAAGATAGATGTAATTTTACGTGTCTTTTCTAATAAGTTTGCCATAATAAACCTCGCATATAGTCAGCTCAAGTATATCATATAAGTGTGGGAATTTCAATCAAATTATCTGAAAATTATTTATTTTTTCTACAATTATGCGCAATTCAGAAAAATGTCGATTCAATGACATGGATTTTATAGAATGACGCAAAAAAGATTGAAGACCTTCATCTTCAATCTTTTATCTGATTAGCGTCTATATTGTTTCAAGAAACGAGTCATTTTTTCTTGAATTTGAGCCAATTCATCCACACGTGGGAGGTAAACGATCCGGAAGTGATCTGGATCTTTCCAGTTAAAGCCACGGCCATGAACCAAGAGAATTTTTTCTTGCTTCAAGAATTCTAAAACAAATTGTTCATCATCATCTACGCGGTACATGTCCCGATCAATCTTAGGGAAGATATAGAGACCAGCTTTTGGCTTAACAGCTGAGAGGCCTGGAATATCATTGATAGCTTTGTAGATAAAGTTGCGTTGTTCGTAGATTCGACCACCTGGAAGCAAGAGTTCATCCACGGATTGGTAGCCTCCAAGAGAGGTTTGCACAACTTGTTGAGCCAAGACATTTGAACAAAGACGCATATTGGACAACATGTTCAAGCCTTCAATATACCCCTTCACATGGTGTTTCGGTCCGGACAGAACCATCCAACCAACACGGAAACCGGCAATCCGGTGAGATTTTGACAAGCCATTCATACTCACACAGAAAAGATCAGGCGCTAAACTGGCAATAGCCGTGTGTTTTTCACCATCCATGACCAAGCGATCATAAATTTCATCTGCGAAGATAATCAAGTTATTTTGACGAGCGATCTCCACAATCTCAAGCAGAATCTCATCTGGATAGAGGGCTCCTGTCGGGTTATTCGGGTTGATGACAACGATAGCTTTAGTGTTTGAGGTAATTTTCGACTTGATATCCTCGATATCTGGGTACCAGTTTGCTTCTTCATCACAAAGATAGTGAACCGCATTCCCACCAGCTAGGCTGACAGCTGCTGTCCAAAGAGGGTAATCCGGCATGGGAACCAAGACCTCATCACCATTGTCCAAAAGCCCTTGCATGGACATGACGATCAGCTCACTCACTCCATTCCCAAGGTAAATATCATCAATATCCACATTTGGAATTTTTTTCAACTGGCAGTACTGCATGATGGCTTTGCGGGCTGAAAAAATCCCTTTTGAGTCTGAATAGCCTTCACTATCACGCGCATTCATGATCAAATCATGGATGACTTCATCTGGAGCTGTAAAGCCAAATTCAGCAGGATTCCCTGTATTCAAACGTAGAATTTTTTCTCCATTTGCTCGCATGCGCATGGCTTCTTCCAAGACTGGACCACGAATATCGTAAGCGACATGTTCGAGTTTGCTTGATTTATTATATTCCTTCATATTCTGCCTCGATTCACGAAATTATCTCTATTATACCACTAGTTGAAATAGAGTACAAACCGAGGACTTTAAAAATTCTGCAAAAATATAGCAGAAAAGCGAGACTTTACCTTTACATTCTAGCTCAAAAGAGATAAAATATAAGTGTATAAAGAATAGGATTCCCTTCTATTCTATCCATGTTTTCAAGCTATAAGGAGGTAGGATTATGTCTCAAAAATACGAAAACATTATGGTCGCTGTCGACGGTTCTCATGAAGCAGAATTAGCCTTTGAAAAAGGGGTTAACGTTTCTCTTCGCAACGGCTCTAAATTGACTATTGCCCACGTCATCGATACCCGTGCCCTTCAAAGCGTCTCAACTTTTGATGCTGAGGTCTACGAAGAATTGCAAGAAGAAGCCAACGAATTGCTCAAAGGCTACAAGGAACGTGCTGAAAAAGTCGGCGTTCAAAATGTTGTGACTGTTGTAGAAATGGGAAATCCAAAAGTCCTCTTAGCCAATGATATCCCAAGTAAAGAAGGGGTTGACCTTATTATGGTCGGAGCTACCGGACTCAATGCCTTCGAACGGTTAATGGTCGGATCCTCCTCAGAATATATCCTTCGCCACGCCAAAGTAGACTTACTTGTGGTACGTGATAAGGATAAAACCATGTAAGAAAGAAAAAGTTATATTGAAAACTTTCCTTAGGTGAGTACGGACGTCAGCGAACTTCTTCGAAGTTCCATGACTCAGTTTTGAGCCTAAGGTCTCAAAACTCCCGAGTGCTAGAAACAATAGTGTTTCTAGCACTTTTCTCACGGCGGAAAGTTTTTCAATATTTTTTATAAATTTTAAAAATAAGAACATATTTCGACTTCTTTGTGGAACACTTTACTTATCTTAGTAAAAAATAGTTTGTCTACATTCTAAAAAAGGTTTGGAACCTTTGTTCCAAACTTTTTTAGTTGTCTTTTTTTGCTTCTTTTTGTTTTGCATGTTTTTCGTAGGCCTTGAGCTGGCGATCGAGTTCTTTTTTGATGGCTGGTTCTGGGGCGTATTTTTCTTCCCAATCATCTGGCTTCAGAATTTTGTGGGTTACTGGATCAAAGTGCGCCTTTCCATCTGGGAAAATCTTGCCCATATTAGCCCGGTGAACAATCTCAAAGACCTCTTCAGGATCGACCCCCATTAGTACAAAGCTACCATAAGTCAGATAGAGGGTATCAATTAAGGCATCAACCTGCCCTACCATGGAGATCTCAGATGGATGCTTGCCACGAACCTTATCTGCTGCCTTGTCCAAGGCTTCGTGAAGAGCTGCTACCGAGCGGTCAAATTCTTCCTCACTTGTGCTAGCTGCTCGGACAAATTCTACCAACTCCTCTTGCTTGAACATGGTTCGATAAAGGGCATCTTGAGGTTGCCAAACAACTGGTTTCTCCTGGGTTTCCCCATCCATCACACCATGGAAGGTTTTGACCTTATTGAAGTGATCATCCTTAGAAAGAAAGAGTTCTTTCTCTGAGAGAATACCAAAGTGTTGCAGGGCCTTTTGAATACCATCCTTGCCATTACTAGTCGTTGTATGCTTGGCAATCGCCTTGACACTGGTCGTCCCATTTCCCATCGCAATGGACAAGCCAACACCTGAAAGCATCTCTAAGTCATTATCAGAATCTCCAAAAGCCATCACCTCATCGATGTCAAAGCCAAATTCCTGACCAACGATGCGAATCCCTTCTAACTTGGAAATCCCCGGGTTGAGGACATCTGCCGCAAAAGGACTGGAACGTGTGAATTTCAGATCTGGAAACTCTTTTTCAATTTTTGCAGTCTCTTCTGGACTCGATAAGATCAACACTTGGTAGATTGGTTCTTGCGCTAGTGCATAGAGGGTGTCCTGATCTTGTGGGACGACCTTACTAACCACTTTGTTAAATCCACGACTGACTGTACGGGCCATTTTGCGGGGCACAAAGCGACTGGACCAGGTTGAAATAGGACTCATCCCAAAACTCATGATCCTAGAACCAAATACCCCATCCTTGGTACCGAGAGCAATTTCCTTGCGGTGTTCTCGAGCATAGTCAATTAGTTGGTGCAGACTCTTTTTATCGATTGGACTGGTAAACAACACGCGGTCCTTGGTCAAAATATACTGACCATTATAGGTCACTGCAAAATCAAAACCATAGCGTTCCATAAACGGTTTGACAAAGGCCGGTCCCCGACCTGTCGCAAGGCCTACATAGATCCCTTCTTCCTTTAAAGACTGAATGGCTTTTTCTGTTGATTTGAGGACCGCTCGACTATCATTAACCAAGGTTCCATCGATATCAAAAAAGACTGCTTTTATTTCCATGTCTACTGTTTCTTTCTTTTTATGATAAAATAAATTATATCACATATTCCAAGGAGCTTCACATGTTTAAGAAAATTTTAGCACTACATACCGGAGGGACCATTTCGATGGCAGCAGATGACTCTGGGGCAGTGATTACCAATGAAGTCAATCCCATGACCCAAGTCACTTCACCAATTGAAGGAATTGCAGTCACCTCAGAGGACTTCTTCAACCTTCCCAGCCCTCAAATGACACCCCGTCACATGTTAGCTCTATATCAAAAAATCAAAGAGGAAGCTCACAACTACGACGGCATCGTTATTACCCACGGGACAGATACGCTGGAAGAAACGGCTTATTTCTTGGATACCATGGAGTTACCAGAGATCGCTGTGGTCATTACAGGAGCTATGCGAAGCTCCAACGAGCTCGGAAGCGACGGTGTCTACAATTTTCTGACAGCCCTTCGAGTAGCTGCCGATCCGAAAGCACGCGATAAAGGTGTCTTAGTCGTCATGAACGATGAAATTCATGCGGCTAAGTACGTCACCAAAACCCATACCACCAATGTCAGCACCTTTCAGACACCAACCCACGGCCCACTGGGGTTGGTCATGAAAAAGGAAATCCTCTTCTTTAAAACAGCCGAGCCAAGGGTGCGGTTTGATCTCGATACCATCGATGGTTTCGTTCCGATCATTGCTACCTACGCAGGGATGAAAACCGATCTGCTGGACATGCTGGATCTTTCAAAGCTGGATGGCCTTATTATCGAAGCCTTTGGAGCAGGAAACATCCCTAAAGAAACAGCCCATAAACTCCAAGAATTCATGGATGCAGGTCTTCCAATCGCTTTAGTATCCCGTTGCTTCAACGGGATCGCTGAACCCGTCTACGCATATGAAGGAGGAGGCGTCCAACTCCATCAAGCAGGTGTCTTTTTCATCAAAGAATTAAATGCCCCCAAAGCGCGCATCAAACTCCTCATCGCCCTCAATGCCGGCCTAAAAGGACAAGAACTCAAAGACTATATCGAAGGGTAAACTAAGATACAAAGGGCGTAAAATGACAAGTGAAAATAGGGAGTAGAGTGGAAACCAAGGAATTTCCGCTCTACTCCCTATTTTGCTTCTAGTCTAAATGTTCTTTCTTTTCTAAATAAAGCGAGAGCAAATGCCAATCAGGGTGTTCGCGCCAATCTGGAGTGGCTACGATCTGGCTAGCAACTTTCCGTGCTTCTTCAAGAATGGGATAATCTTCTACCAAATCCGCCACTTGAAATTCTGGAATCCCAGATTGACGGGTTCCAAAGATTTCCCC
>CAKPZX010000069.1 GCA_934215455.1 uncultured Streptococcus sp. | reverse complement strand
GCCCACTCAACCACTGCGTCTTGCTCGACAATCCAAAAATAATTGAGAGGCTAGGACTTTTGTCCCAGCCTCTTTTCTTTTTCTTAAATCATCTGTAAAACCGCATAAAAATTGGAACTAGTTTCAGCTGAAATCGCTTGCAATTACTTAGGTAGCTGAGTATAATATAGTTAGAAAGATAAAGAAGGGATTGATACCAATGCCTTATCGAGTTAAAATTTAGGTTACTTCGTTTTAGGCCTGTTTTGCTGATATCTGTTCATGCTCTTATCGTAAAAGAGCAGTCATGTCGTGTGTGTCGGATCGGTTGGACGGTCGGGCAAACCTGCTTAGTTTGTCCGGAGACATAAGAAAACGTGGAAATAGTAGGTAGAAGCTTTTTGTAAAGGTTTTCAAACTTCGATGCGTCCAGTCGAAAACTAATCATTTGGATTTAGGATAGCAAAGAAAACCTCTGGTATTTTACACAAATACTATTAAATGAAATCAACATCATAAACATTGTTTTGTTAGCCAAAAGGTTAATTGCACCAAGTCAGTGAAGCAGACCAGGCCTCTAGTCCCGTAAGACTGGAGGCCATTTTTATAAAATACTCAGGAGGAGGTGAGAGTATGGGATTGTCGTATGCGCAAGAATATAGTTGTCGGGACCATTTTCGGCAAAGAGCTTTTGAGCGCTTTGGCGTAGATGATCAGCACTTGAATAAGTGGATCAACCAACACCTCTCCTCCCTCTCTCCTTATGATAGTAATGTGGTTCAACCCGCCAACACAGAAGCCTATGTAGCCAGTGATGGCGTCATCTTTGTCTGCAATATCAAAAGTCGGGAGTTCATCACTTGCTTTAAGGCAGTTAATTACCAAGAATCTAAGGAAGAAGAGGAAGCTTATACGGACATTCACGAAAACAATGTCGCTTCCTTCAAAAAAGATGTGAACCACCTAGTCAATCGCTACCGACTCAAGGAAGCTAAAGAGCTGTTTGAAAACATTGGGGAGGACTTGGATGACTTTTATCGCCTGTCCCAAGCGGTCAAGAACGGCCAATTGAGCGAGCGAAATAGTAAGCGCCTAGAGGAATTGTTAGGCAAGTTTCATGTGATCAAGGCAGCCATGCGGATCATTGAAAATAAACGGGGAGATTACCATCTTTAGGGTCTTTTCCCCCTAAAAATAGGCGCCTAGAAGCCCTCTCATCTGAAATAGATGAGAGGACTTTTTTGCTGTGGAAAGCTTTTTGAAAAAAAGAGAAAAAAATTGTATAATAGAGTGGATATGCAAGTATTTGCAAAGCTGTAATTCGACTTGGGCGACCAAGGACCGTAAGTATTAAAATAATCACACTAAAGGAGACAACAGTGAGTAGTATTAAATTAGTCACTCTTGGCGGTGTTCGAGAAAATGGGAAAAATCTCTACGTTGCCGAAGTGAACGATTCGATTTTTGTCTTGGATGCGGGTTTGAAGTATCCAGAAAATGAGCAACTTGGGGTGGATGTCGTTATCCCCAACATGGATTATCTATTTGAAAACAAGGACCGCATTGCGGGTGTTTTCTTGACCCACGGTCATGCGGATGCCATTGGGGCCTTGCCTTATCTTTTGGCGGAAGCGAAAGTCCCTGTATTCGGGACAGAATTGACCATTGAGTTGGCTAAACTCTTTGTAAAAAGCAATGACAGTGTGAAGAAATTCAACGACTTTCATGTCATCGATCAGAATTCTGAGATTGATTTTGGGGATGCCGTCGTCTCTTTCTTTCAAACAACCCACTCCATCCCTGAAAGTATCGGGATTGTGATTGGCACTCCTGAGGGCAATATTGTCTATACAGGAGACTTTAAATTTGACCAAACTGCCAGCGAGTCATACGCGACAGACTTTGCTCGCCTAGCTGAGATTGGCCGCGAAGGCGTGCTCGCTCTCTTGAGTGACTCGGCCAATGCGGATAGTAATATTCAAGTTGCCAGTGAGCAAGAAGTAGGTGATGCTATCTTAGATACGATTGCAGACTGGGATGGTCGTGTCATCGTAGCGGCGGTAGCCAGCAACCTTTCTCGGATTCAGCAGGTCTTTGATGCTGCGGCTGAGACTGGCCGTCGAGTGGTCTTGACAGGGTTTGACGTGGAAAACATCGTCCGGACAGCTATTCGCTTGAACAAATTGTCTCTTGCCAACGAAAAACTCTTGATCAAGCCAAAAGAAATGAGCCGTTTTGAAGATCATGAATTGATCATTTTGGAAACAGGCCGGATGGGTGAGCCGATCAACGGTTTGCGCAAGATGTCGATTGGCCGTCACCGTTATGTGGAAATCAAAGATGGGGACTTGGTCTACGTCGTCACAACACCATCTATTGCTAAAGAAGCTGTGGTGGCTCGTGTGGAAAACATGATCTACCAAGCAGGTGGCATTGTCAAATTGATCACGTCAAGCTTGCGCGTGTCTGGTCACGGAAACGCACGGGACTTGCAGTTGATGATCAACCTTCTTCGTCCTAAATACCTCTTCCCGATCCAAGGGGAATACCGCGAATTGGATGCCCATGCGCGGGTAGCGATGGAAGTCGGTATCTTGCCTGAGAATATCTTTATTCCAAAACGCGGAACGGTAATGGAGTACGAAAAGGGGGACTTCGTCCCTGCCGGTAGCGTCTCAGCTGGAGATGTCATGATCGATGGGAACGCCATTGGTGATGTGGGCAATATTGTCCTTCGTGACCGCAAGGTCTTGTCAGAAGACGGGATCTTTATCGTGGCGATCACCGTGAATCGCAAAGAGAAGAAAATTATTTCCAAAGCGCGCGTGCACACCCGTGGTTTTGTCTATGTCAAGAAGAGCCGGGATATTCTTCGTGAAAGTTGCGAATTGGTCAACCAAAGCGTCGAAGATTATTTGAATCAAGATAGCTTTGACTGGGGTGAGTTAAAAGGTTTGGTACGCGACAACTTGTCTAAGTTCTTGTTTGAACAAACCAAACGTCGTCCAGCCATCCTACCAGTCGTGATGGAAGTGAAATAATAGTAGAAAACGAAACGCTTGGCGGCCCGAGGCTTGCCGAGTGTTTTTAACAGTAGAAAGAGGAAATCAAATGGCAGTTATGCAGATTGAGTATTATTCAGAAGCCTTGAAGATGGAGTGGGGCGTGTCTGTTCTTTATCCAGATGCGTCGCGCGTGGAAGATCCAGCGGATACGGATATTCCAGTTCTCTATCTCTTGCACGGGATGAATGGCAACCACCACTCCTGGTTAAAGCGGACCAATGTGGAGCGCATTTTGCGAAATACCAATCTGATCGTGGTCCTACCCAATACCAATAATGGCTTTTACACAGATACCCAGTATGGCTACAACTACTACACGGCCATTGCGGAGGAATTGCCAGAGACTCTTTCTCGCTTCTTCCCTAATATGACCAAGAAACGGGAGAAGACCTTTATTGCGGGTCTATCCATGGGTGGCTATGGATCGATGCTCTTGGCTCTCAAGACAAATCGTTTCTCTCATGCAGCTAGTTTTTCTGGGGCTTTAAGTTTCCATGGTCGGGACTTTGAAAACAATGACTTGGAACAACCTGCTTTTTGGAAGGGAATTTTTGGAGAGATTGAGGATTGGACGACCAGTCCCTACTCGCTAGAGACTGCTGCCAAGAAGTTTTCAGATAAGAAGACCAAACTCTGGATCTGGTGCGGGGAGCAGGATTTCCTTTATGAAGCCAATAATTTTGAAGTCAAGGAATTAGAAAAGTTAGGTTTGGATATCACCTATACCCACAGCCCAGGCAAGCACGAATGGTTCTACTGGGAACGTGAGTTGGAGCACTTTTTACAAACCCTGCCAATTGACTTTGAATTGGAAGAAAGACTAGCCTAAGATACAAATAGATTGGATATGAGGCTGGGACAAAAGTCCTAGCCTCTCAATTGTTTTTGGATTGTCAAGCAAGACGCAGTGGTTGAGTGGGCTCTACTACGCTGATTTCATCAGCTTTTACAGCCCTACTCAACTGTGCGGAGGTGGGACGACGAAATCGAATTCTAACGAATTACCGATTTCTGTCCCACTCTCTTTTCATATATATAGGAAGAAAGACTAGAAAGGTCACTTATTCATTTCAGTCCTGCTTTCTTTGTGGTATAATAGGAACGATTGAAAAATGAGCTAGAAATAGCGAACAAGATAAGAGGAGAGAAATATGGCAAAAGATATTCGTGTGCGTTATGCACCAAGTCCAACAGGGCTACTACACATCGGAAATGCTCGTACAGCATTGTTTAACTACTTGTATGCGCGTCACCATGGTGGAACCTTTATCATCCGTATCGAGGATACGGACCGCAAACGTCACGTTGAAGACGGAGAACGTTCACAGCTTGAAAACCTTCGTTGGTTGGGCATGGACTGGGATGAAAGTCCAGAGACTCATGAAAACTACCGCCAGTCTGAACGTTTGGAACTCTATCAAAAATATATCGATCAACTCTTGGCTGAAGGTAAAGCTTACAAATCTTACGTCACTGAAGAAGAGTTGGCAGCGGAACGTGAACGCCAAGAAGCAGCAGGGGAAACACCTCGCTACATCAACGAGTACCTTGGCATGAGCGAAGAAGAAAAAGCTGCTTATATCGCAGAACGTGAAGCAGCAGGTGTGATTCCAACAGTTCGTTTGGCAGTGAATGAGTCAGGTATCTACAAATGGCATGATATGGTCAAAGGCGATATCGAGTTTGAAGGTGGCAATATCGGTGGTGACTGGGTCATCCAAAAGAAAGATGGCTATCCAACTTACAACTTTGCCGTTGTGATCGATGACCACGATATGCAAATCTCTCACGTTATCCGTGGAGATGACCACATTGCCAACACTCCAAAACAACTCATGGTCTATGAAGCGCTTGGCTGGGAAGCGCCAGAGTTCGGTCACATGACCTTGATCATCAACTCTGAAACTGGTAAGAAGTTGTCTAAACGGGACACTAATACCCTTCAGTTCATCGAAGATTATCGGAAGAAAGGTTACCTTCCAGAAGCAGTCTTTAACTTTATCGCTCTTCTTGGTTGGAACCCTGGAGGGGAAGACGAAATTTTCTCTCGCGAAGAACTCATCAAGCTCTTTGATGAAAACCGCCTTAGCAAGTCTCCAGCTGCTTTCGACCAAAAGAAAATGGACTGGATGAGCAATGAGTACATCAAGAATGCGGATCTTGAGACTATCTTTGAAATGGCCAAACCATTCCTCGAAGCAGCAGGACGTTTGACAGACAAGGCTGAGAAATTGGTGGAACTCTACAAACCACAAATGAAGTCAGTGGATGAAATCGTTCCATTGACAGACCTTTTCTTTGCAGACTTCCCAGAATTGACCGAAGCAGAGAAAGAAGTCATGGCTGGTGAAACCGTTCCTACAGTTCTTGAAGCCTTCAAAGCTAAGCTTGAAGCCATGTCAGACGATGAGTTTGTTGCAGAAAATATCTTCCCACAAATCAAAGCGGTTCAAAAAGAAACTGGTATCAAAGGGAAAAACCTCTTTATGCCAATCCGTATCGCCGTATCAGGTGAAATGCATGGTCCTGAATTACCAGATACCATCTACTTGCTTGGACGCGAGAAATCTATCCAGCACATTGAAAGTATGTTGGAAAAAATCAGATAATTATCAGAAAAGTCCCTATTAAATGGGGCTTTTTGTTTTATTTCTAAAATCAAAGTATTATAGGATTTTTTCAAAAAATTGCCCCGACTTGACAAATTGATCCTACTGAAAACGATTTTATCACTA
>CAKPZX010000068.1 GCA_934215455.1 uncultured Streptococcus sp. | reverse complement strand
AGCGTAAACGGGGTAGCAGCACTTCATACAGAAATCTTGAAGAATTCTGAGTTGAAAGCCTTCTACGACATTTACCCTGAAAAATTCAATAATAAAACAAACGGGATCACCTTCCGTCGTTGGCTCATGCATGCCAACCCAACCTTGTCACATTACTTGGATGAGATCCTCGGACGTGACTGGCACCATGATGCATCTAAATTGGAAGACCTTCTTTCTTATGAAGATAAAGATGCAGTCAAAGCAAAATTGGAAAACATCAAGTCTCACAACAAACGGAAATTGGCTCGTTTCTTGAAAGACCATCAAGGTGTGGAAATCAATCCTAACTCTATCTTTGATACCCAAATCAAACGTCTTCACGAATACAAACGTCAACAAATGAACGCTTTGTATGTGATCCACAAATACTTGGACATCAAAGCTGGAAATATCCCTGCTCGTCCAATCACTGTTCTCTTTGGTGGTAAAGCAGCTCCTGCCTACACTATTGCACAAGATATCATCCACTTGATCCTTTGCTTGTCTGAAGTGATTGCAAACGATCCAGCAGTAGCTCCACACTTGCAAGTCGTTATGGTAGAAAACTACAACGTGACTGCTGCAAGCTACTTGATTCCAGCTAGCGATATTTCTGAGCAAATCTCCCTTGCTTCTAAGGAAGCTTCAGGTACTGGTAACATGAAATTCATGTTGAATGGTGCGTTGACACTTGGTACTATGGATGGAGCAAACGTGGAAATCGCTGAATTGGTTGGACGTGACAACATCTACATCTTCGGTGAAGATTCAGAAACTGTAATCGATCTATATGAGAAATCAGCATACAAATCAGCGGACTTCTATGAACGTGAAGCTATCAAACCATTGGTAGACTTCATTATCAGCGATGCCGTTCTTGCAGTTGGTAACAAGGAACGCTTGACTCGTCTTCACAAGGAATTGATCAACAAAGACTGGTTCATGACTCTTCTTGACTTGGAAGACTACATTGTAACCAAAGAACGCATGTTGGCTGACTACGAAGACCGTGATGCATGGTTGGATCAAGTCATCGTTAACATTGCGAAAGCAGGATTCTTCTCATCTGACCGTACGATCGCTCAGTACAACGAAGACATCTGGCACTTAAACTAACCACCCGATATTAGACCAAGGTTCTTAGGACCCTGGTCTTTTTGATTCCTTCTTATTTGGAAATAGAAAGGGGAAGAAATTTAGATAATGGACATATCTGTAAATAGTGTTGTTTTTTTGAATTTTTCCGATCCGGCAGGGAAAATATTACATAATTTTTCGTTTTATCCTTCAAATCTAATCTATTGGTATAAAAAAATACTTCCCCTAAAAAAGCCTTTCGGTGAAATTTATAAAAAGAGAAAGCGGCTTGAAAACCTTTGAAAATAAAGGTTTTTTCAAGTCTGTTTACATATATTTTCAACTAAAAGATGAAGAAGAACTTGAAAGTTTGGCGTTTCAAGTTGTTATATCTTTAAAGTAAAATAAAAAATTAAATCGACAAATATTTAAAAATGGTTGAGTGTGATACAATAGAGTTAACTGGCAGTAGCATATTTTTGCCTCTACAGTGAGATTTTTTTAAACATAAAAAGGAGAATTTTGAAAATGAAAAGCTATCGTGAACATGTTTCGAAGCAGGAGAAATTTTCAATTCGTAAGTTATCAGTCGGTGTTGTTTCATTGGCCATTGCTGGATTGGCTACTGTTAATACCTACGGAGCAGAAGTGAAAGCGGATGAGGTAACAGCACCTGCAACTGAAGCAACCACTACAGAGACAACAACAAGTGATGCAACTGTTGCAACAAGTTCTAAGTTGACATCTACAACTGTTACAGAAGGAAATAAAACAGTTACGACTACTTATGTAGAATCACCAGAACTTGAAAAAGCAAAAGCTGATGCAGCTACAGAAGGTGCGACCGTTACAGAAGAAGCTGAAAAAGTCCAACCATCTATCGCAGCAGCAGAAGCAGATAACAAAGCCCAAACAGCTGAAATCAACACAGTCGTTGAAAACTACAAAAAGGCCAAAGCTGAGTATGAAGCAAAATCTCAAGAAATCACATTGATTGAAAAGAGAAATGCGGAAGCAGAAGCAGATTATCAAAAGAAAGTAGCAGAGTACAATCAGCAAAAGGTAGCTTATGATAAAGCTTTAGAAGAGTACAATGCTAAAAAGGCAGCCTACGATGCTAAAGTAGCAGAAAAAGCAGCAGCAGATAAGGCCAATGCAGAAGCAAAAGCTAAGTATGAAGCAGAAATGGCTGTTTACAATACAGCGAAAGCGCAATACGATAAAGATTTACAAGAATACCAAACTAAGAAAGCGCAATACGATAAAGATAAAGAAGCTTATGATCAATTGGTAGCGAAGAAGGCAGAAGAAGATGCTGCTAAGTCTCAATACGAAGCTGATCTTAAAAAGTACAATGTTGAAAAAGCACAGTACGAAAATGATTATATTGCTTATCAAAAGAAATTAGCTGAATACGAAATTGCCAAAAAACAATATACGGACGCGAAACAAGCATACGACAAATATATGACAGACAATGCGTATGCTGACCTTAAAAATGTTTCAACTGTTCAAGATTTGACCTTCCAACGTGAAGGTGGTGCAACTCACACCATTGACGGCATCAGCACTTATCTTACTCGTGATGCTCAAGCTCGTTTAAATACAAGCAATGTACACCAATATGATTCCAATAAATTGGAAGCTTCAGATATTGTAGCGACTAGTCCTTGGGCCAATAATGAAACTGAGTACATTCAAGTGAAGGAAGGCGATAAATTTGTCGTTACTTATGATAACTTGAATCAGTCTAGCATGCGTGAAAATACGGATATGCATCCAATCAAACGTGTGATTTACCGTTATGAGATTTTAAGTCTTCCATCAAATGATGGCAAAGGGATTGCAGCAGTCAACGCAGATCCAACGGTAACCATGACAGTGGGTGCTTCAACAGATAAAGACAAACCTGTTAAAGTTGCTGTTGATGTTGAATTCTATGATGGTGATGGCAATAAGTTTGATTTGACACAGCACAATGCGATTGTCGCTTTGAACTCCCTCAACCACTGGACAGGTGCATCCTATGTAGATAGTGGAGATAAACCTCGTGCCCTTACAGTAGAAGCCAAAGATAAAGATGGCAACACTGTTCGTGGAACTTGGGATCCATATGCAGATGGTTCATCCATGAGCATTGAAAACAATGAAGTGAAGGTTAAAACAGGAAAAGCAGACTTTGGTACTGCAACTGTTTCCATTTCAGCAGACAACCCTCTCAAAATTGTGACTCAGAAATATGGTTATGTTAAAGATGACACAGGTAAATGGGTTCCTGGTACGACCCCTGAGAAGGAAGAAGTAACGGATGCGTTAACTGTAAATGCTTCGGGTTCAGGAAGTGTTCATTCTATTGGTACAGAAGAATTTACCTTTGAAGGTAAGGATGATGTTATCGGATCATACAAAGTAGATGCAACTACAGGTCAAATTACGTTCACACCTAAGAAGAAATTTGAAAACGTGGAACACCAAGAGTCTGTAAATATTGGAAATAATAAATTTATTCCAATTCCAAACTCAAGTGTTTCTTATGATGCTGCTACTAAAGAAGTAACCTCCTCTAAAGATAACCAATATATTGAACATGGCTCTGTCTTTAACGGTGAATCTTCAACAACTCTCGAAGGTTGGGATAATCCATCTTCTCCATACCTCTATTATGGTGGAGCAGGCTTGAAGATGTCAGATGGACACTTAGTCTTTACGGCTAATGGTGCCAATGCGGCTGGTCAACCAACGGTTTACTGGTTTGCCATCAACTCAAATGTAGGTCTTCCTAAAGAGCCAGGAGAAGAACCGAAAGAGCCAACAAAACCAACAGAACCAAAGGCTCCAACTCCACCAACGATTACAGTGGAAAATCTACCTGCAGAGCCAACGAAACCAGAAGAACCTAAATCACCAACTCCGCCAACAGCACCTAACTACACTGTGATTACGGTCGATGTGGAGGAACCAAAAGCTCCAACTCCACCAAAAGCTCCAACCCCACCGACTCCTGAAGTCGTTCCAAATACGAATCCGGTGAAACCGGAAGCTGAGGTGAAATGGCATAAGAATAAAGTGGTAACGGAAACAGATATTCCAACCCCACCAACACCAGTTCCTCCAACTCCACCAACTCCATACAACCCACCAACACCAATTGTTCCACCAACACCAATTGTTCCACCAACTCCAGAGGTTCCAACCGAACCAACTCCTGAAGTTCCGGAACAGCCTGTACAACCTGCGCAACCACAAACACCTGCGCTTCCAAATACAGGTACAGAAAGCTCAACTGCGGCTGTTCTTGCAGGTGCGATGGCTGGATTGCTTGGATTGGGTCTTGCACGCAAGAAAAAAGAAGATTAATTCTTGTTTCTTTCGTTCATTCATCTAAATAAAGAAAGTCAGAAGGCGCCAGTCCTTCTGGCTTTTTTGATGGAGTGATGACCAAATAGTTGAGAAATAGAACAGAATAGTTTTTGGATAAGGAGAGGAAATGGCTTTTATAGACCAAATCGTGTCGAAATGAAGCAGAATAGAAATGGATGACACAAGAAGAAGAGAATGAGGTATACTGGTGGTGTTCGAATGAAAGTTTATAGGACTCCGTTATATCTCTAATCATTCCAATGATACAGTTGCGATGGCTTTTCATCTTTTGCACACATTACTTTTCCAAATGAATTTCATTTGAACGTATCAGTGATCAGGCAAGTGCCTCCACGGTTTTGAGGCGCTTGCCTTTCTATCTGTATCGCGATATAATAGGGTGTAAGAAATGAAAAGGAGTTTGTATGAAAAAGAAACCTATCTATCTTTATATCCTGTTATTTTTCTCTACGGTTGGAACCCTGACTTCAGCTGTCTCAACCTTTGGAGCTTCAAAGAGTTTTGAGCTGACAGATGATTTTGCGAAACAACTTGGTTTAACAACGGCTCAAGACAAGGCTGACTATGTGACATATTATGAGAAATCAGCCCAACTCAATCAGTCTCCACTAACCTTTTTATTTGTTTCCCTGATTCTGATTGCCTTACTGGCAACGTTCTATTTCCTCTTTATGAAGCAGGATCTGTTAACAGCTCATTATACTTATATGGGACAGATTTTGTTAAGTCAAGCCTTCTCTTGCTATAATTATTTTGCAGGGCGTCCACTATTAGCTAGTTTTTCAAACTCAGCGCTTCGCCAACGATATCTGGCATCTTCGTCCATTGCTTTGTTACTCTTGACTGCTTTATCTCTTCTCTTCCTTGGAATTGTTTTGTATAAAACCTTGCGTTTGAGAAAAGCTCAAGCTACGGCATAATAGATAAGTTTGAATGGAGCTCTCTTAGAGGATAAGAGAGCTTCTTGATTGGAGAAAAAAGATGAAAGTATCCTTTGTTTATATTAGTCTGAGTGGGAATACAGAGAGTTTTGTCCGCCGTTTAAGTGACTATTTGCTGGAAGCCCATCCCGGACTTGAAATCGAGAAAGTTCATGTGAAAGACCTGGTCAAAGAGGGCCAGCCCTTCTTTGAAATGACCAATCCTTTTATTACTTTTTTGCCAACCTATTTGGAGGGTGGAAATGGTGTTGACAACGGCGATGTGGAAATTTTGACGACAGATGTTGCGGATTTTATTGCTTACGGAGACAACGCCAGCAAGTGCTTAGGAGTGGTTGGATCAGGCAATCGGAATTTTAACAATCAATATTGTTTAACCGCTAAGCAATACAGCCAACGCTTTGGTTTCCC
>CAKPZX010000067.1 GCA_934215455.1 uncultured Streptococcus sp. | reverse complement strand
TCAGCTTCACAAGACGACGCACAAAAAATGTGTAAAGTTGTTCGTGACGTTGTAGCTGCTGACTTTGGTCAAGAAGTGGCTGACAAAGTACGTGTTCAATACGGTGGTTCAGTGAAACCTGAAAACGTTGCTGAATACATGGCTTGTCCAGACGTTGATGGAGCTCTTGTGGGTGGTGCATCACTTGATCCAGAAAGCTTCTTGGCATTGCTTGACTTTGTTAAATAATGACATATAAAAAGGCGAGAGATTTCTCGTCTTTTTTTTATAGTAGAAAAGAACAGCTACAAAGCTGGTCTTTTGAGTTAGGAACGTCCTAATAGTTTCTTAATGAGAGAAATCAGTTTGTATTTCAAAGGACTTGGGTAATAACGGAAGGTCCCCATCTTACGGACGATGTAGCCGTTGAAGTTTTGTTTGAAACGAAGCACACCATCTGAGCCGTCGAAGACCCCTTGAATACCAAGGAAGTTATATCTTGGGATACCACGTTTGATGGTTTCAAGCATCATATATTCTTGGAGAACAGCAGGAGCATAGAACTTATTAAATTCTGTATAAGAGCCACTGAATAAATAGGTGGATTCTTGTGGCATATAGACGAAGAGACTTCCTGCAAGAATGACGTCTTGATCTCCATATTTTTCTATATATTCTTTCGCTTCCTTCTTTCTCACCTCAAAGGTATCAAACTGGCTAGAGAATTCACGAAGTTGATTTTGTTTTTTCTCTGAATGTGGGTTGACTTCAAGATCTTTCTGTAATTTCTCAATTTTCTGTGCTAGTTTTCCTTGGTCTTTTTCAAGATTCGTGTAGTATTGGTGAAAGTTCAGCGTTGCGATCATGAAATCTGCTTTGTCGCCAAAACTATCATAGAAGGTTTGGTAATAATCCAAGGTCTTATCTTGATAGTCGCGACGGTCACTGGTAGAGGAAGTAATATCCTTAAAGAGTTGCAGTTCATCTCGGTTTAATCGTTTCAGTTCAATACCGAAAGATTTGGCTTTTTTGACAAGTGGCTTTCCTTTTTTACTGAAGCTCTTGAGAAGATTTTTTTCGGTGATGCCCTCCATATCTTTCACATAATGCCAATCACCTTCTCCTCCTGGATAACCTGTTGTTAAACCGTCATGCTGATAGCCCAATTTTTTTAGGGTATCCATAAAATGAGTTTGCTCTTCACTGGTTGGATTGCCGTCACTGTCAAAAGTTTGATAGGTATCATAGGGCTTGATAACGAGTTCAATAGCCCCATTTTCTTTCGCATAGTCTTTTAAGGCTGCATAGAAGGGTTCTAGCAAAGCCTCCTCTTGGTAAAGGGGGCCAGAATTGATTTCCATATGGAGACCACCTGTCATAGGAAGGCTGTACAAGATCGCTGCCACTTGGACTTGATCTTCTTGTTTCCAAGCGATAAATTGGACCGTGTTTCCTCGCTTTTCAAGCAGATCTGCCATTTCAGCAGACTGGATAAAAGAGCGATGGGAGACAGTATTTGCAAATGAGGTAAATTCTTCTTTTGAAATTGTCGTAAGAGTCATGTAACTTATTTACTCCTTAATTTTTTCCGGATCTTGTAGACTTTGTTTACAAGTGGATAAAGTGGACTGGTTGGGAGGTTGAATTCCCCAACAAATTCTTCAATGACAGGATTAAATTTTGATTTGAAATGATAGAGACCACCATCGAGTGAATTTTCAATGCCCCCCATATTTTGCCAAGAAGCACCACGATCAAAAGCGTGTTGGGCAGTTTCATACCAGGTGAGGATAGCAGGTTGGTAGCGGCGGAATTCTTCATCCATCCCTGCATAAACATTTTCAGATGTCCCACCGAATTCAAGGGTTAAGGTCCCAGATAAAGGAACAACCTGTCTACCTGCTTGGAGATGCTGCTCAAGAAATTGCAGTTCTTCCTCTATGCGCTCTTTTTCTTTTTGGTTATTCTCAACCTTGCCAGGCTTTGTTTTTTCTGTGAATTTTTCAGCCTCTGCCATGTTTTTTTCAAGATCTTTTATAAGGGAGCTTTTCCGTTTCTCGAGATCTAGAGTAGACAAAGTAATGTAGGATTGTCCTTGGTAGGTTGTGAGTAGTTTTTCGTAGTAGTCTTTTCCACGCAAATGAATGCTTTTACGAGCTTCAGTCTTTTTCATGAGAGAAGCGAAGTCCTCTAACAATTCGGTCCCGCCAAATTGGACTTGGATCCCTTTGTTTCGAGCAGTTCGGATGGCTTGTCGAGTAGATTTTGAAAGATCTTGCTCAGTGAAAAACTCTTTGTGGATATTCGCTTGAAAGCGTGGTTGGATATTTTCTGCCATATCACTGGTTCGGCCAGTCCATTCAATCCCTTCTTTTGTTAGGGTATCGATCACTTCTTGCACGGCAGGAGCTTCCGTCTGTTCTTGTCCAATCAAGTGTTTACTCAAGAAAAGACTTGGATCAAATTTCACAAACAAGGCCTTGTATTGTTTGGCAATTTTTTTAAGGGACTGGATCACATATGAGACCAGCTCCTTGTTTTGGTAATCCATGATGGGGCCACGAGGAATATAGAGCATGGAAAAGCCAAGTGGCAGGGGTTGAATCAAGATGCTTGCAACAGCGACTAATTGGTCTTCTTGATAAAAACCAACCCGTTCATTTCCCCAATTATCTTTGATTTTTGCCCATGAGCTACTTTGTAAGAGATTGGTTTGGTCACTCTGAATAACAAAGTCATCATGCTCACTAGCAGAAATTCCTAGCTGGTAATGGTACATTTCTTATAATACCCACTTTCTAATGGCGTATGCAACGCCAGATTCATCATTTGATTTGGTGATAGTTGTAGCAATTTTTTTAAGAGCTGGATTGCCATTCTCCATAACGACGGCATGTCCCACGACTTCTAGCATGGAACGGTCATTTTCCTCATCTCCGATGGCCATGGTTTCTTCTTGCTGGATTCCAAGTTGTTCAGCTAGATGAAGAACAGCTGCTCCCTTATTGGTTGTTTTCCCTAGAATTTCTAAATAAAAAGGAGCTGATTTGACCATAGTGAAGCGGTCGGTGAATTCTTTAGGGATTTTTGCGATCGCAGCATCCAGAATGTCTGGTTCATCGATATACATGGCCTTGACAAATTCTTTCTCACGAACTTCTTCAGGCGTCCGGTAATAAAGGGGCATATTGACCAGTTGAGATTCATGAATGGTGTAGCGTCCGATATCTCGATTGCTGGTATAGATGCCGTCTTTAGTAATAGCATGAGAGTGGATTTGGAGTTTGTTAGCAAGAGACTCGATATCGAGATAGTCCTCATAATCTAAAAGGTCTTTGATGAGTTCTTTTCCAGTAGCGGTTTCTTGGACCAGACCGCCATTAAAGGTAATGACATAGTCTCCAGGATCCATCAAATGGAGTTCTTTTAAAAGTTTTGAGACCCCTGCGATAGGACGACCGGTTGTGATCACGATTTTAACGCCTGCGGCTTTAGCGTCTTGAATGGCTTCAAATACAGAAGGTGTGATCTCTTTTTTTGAATTGAGAAGTGTACCGTCGATATCGATCGCAACTAATTTAATGGACATCCGTCTCTCCTGTAAAATAATCATTTGTGATATAGGAAGTGAATTCCTCTACCTGCTTACTGAAAAGTCCATTAACCTCCAGCATTTCTTTTGGGAAATAGAAGCGGTTGTCCCCATAGCGAGTTCCTGCTAAAGCAGCGACGAGTGGAGACAACTGAGACAATTCAGCGAGACTCCCATCTTTTCGGATCATCTCGATCTGGGTCCGCGGTTTTTCAAGCTCTGGTCGATAAATATCGTAGGGCAGGTCAAAATTTTGATGAATAGCGGTGTAGTAGGTTGGATTAAACCCAACCTCTTTAATCAGTTTTTCAAGGATTGCTAAGTCTTTTCGCTTATCTTCTGTAAATAGAATCGATTTAAAGACTTTCCGATTAATATAGCGCTGAGCAAGATCAGACAAGATGGTATCCGGACTATCCATCCAGACTTGGAAATAGGTATTCATCACACCGTCATCTAGATTTAGGTAGTCTTGGATAGTGACTTCTTCTTCAAAAAATGGAATCAAGCGAGGTGAAGTCAGTTGAAAATACTCTTTCTGATCTGGATAAATGGTTCTGGCGCGTTTGAGTAGATTTTGAAGGAGGACTTCCATCGCACGAGTAGCCGGGTGGAAGTAGACCTGCATATACATTTGGTAACGGCTGACCACGTAATCCTCGACAGCGTGCATGCCATTTTGTTGGAAGGCAATGCCATTTTCAATCGGTCGAATGACGCGCAAAATACGGGTCAAGTCAAATTTTCCATAGGAAGCACCCGTAAAGTAGGCATCCCGCAGTAAATAATCCATCCGATCCACATCGATTTGACTAGAAATCAATTGCACCACTTGTTTATTGGGATAGGTATGATCAATGACGCTGGCTACACGATTTGGGAAATCAGGAGCCACTTGCAAGAGGATCTGATTGACCTCCGTCTCTGGACTGGTGATGATCAGCTGGGTCATTTTTTCATGATCGGTCCCAAAGAGTCCTTCGAAGGTATGGGAATAGGCACCATGTCCAATGTCATGAAGAAGAGCGGCTGTCATGGTCAGTAAGTTTTCATCAGAATTCCATTGCTCTGCATACTTTTCCTCAAAAATGGACAGGATGCGTCTTGAAATTTCATAGGCGCCAAGACAGTGAGAAAAACGACTATGCTCCCCACCGTGGAAGGTAAAACCAGATGTCCCCAGTTGTTTGATGCGGCGTAGTCGTTGAAATTCTTTACTATTAATTAATTGATAAATGATGGGATGATCCACATGAACGTAATCATGTACGGGATCGCGAAAGACTTTTTCATTCATGGGTCTATTATAGCAAAAAAAAGCCTATTTTGCGATCTAGAGGCTAATAGGGGCAGTCAAAATGCGTAAAATTTGATAGAATAGTAAGGCAAGAAAAGAAGAGAAGGAGACAAAGATGCAGATTCGCATTAAAAATACCATTCGATTTGGAGAAGAAATGGAAATCGTTGATCAGTACTATCAAGGTGAATGGAAGGAAAAAGCAGGTTTTCAATATCTCTTGTATACCAATGAAGAAGATGAAAAGGTTGCTTTGAAATTTTCCAACGATGAATTGGTCATGACACGATTCTCAAGTCCTAAATCCATCATGCGTTTCTACAAAAATGAAGATGGTGGGGCAATCATTCCCACTCCGATGGGCATTCAGCAGTTTTTGATTACAACAGATCTCTTTCAATTAGAAGCAGGTCATTTGCAAGTCTCTTATCGTTTGTTAACTCTCGATGGAGAACAGGAATTTGCCAATTATCAATTACTGGTGGAATGGGAAGAATAGACCTCATTAAATTATTCGAGATCCCGCTTGCTTTATTCTATAAAAATGGTATAATAAAAGCACTCAAGGGAGTAGCTGGCGGTTTTCCGCGATAGTGTCGTCATTACGAAATTATTTCCGGCACTATATTAAACGGCGAGACTTGTTTTTTCAAACAGGTCTCTTTTTTGTGCAAAAGAGACCTAGTAGAAAGCTATAAGGAGGAAATTATTTTGTCAAAAGAACAAAATAAAGCTTTGTTTTATACACAGAGTAAAGAAGAAGTTCTAAAGGAATTGGACTCTTCAATTGAAGGCTTGTCAACTGCTCAAGCTCAAGAACGTTTAGCGACTTATGGTCATAATGAACTGGACGAAGGTGAAAAACGTAGCCTCTTGTCTAAGTTTATCGATCAGTTTAAAGATTTGATGATCATCATCTTGCTGATCGCCGCAGCTCTCTCTGTGATTACAGAAGGAATGGACGGCCTTACAGATGCCATGATCATCTTAGCCGTTGTTGTTTTGAACGCAGCCTTTGGTGTCTACCAAGAAGGACAAGCAGAAGCAGCTAT
>CAKPZX010000066.1 GCA_934215455.1 uncultured Streptococcus sp. | reverse complement strand
TCTTGCGTAATTTTCATCTTGCTTCCTTTCGTGAAATGATGATTTTTCAATACCCTCTATTTTACCATAATTTAGCCCAATTTGCTTGCCTTAGAAAAATCTGTAGGACTTTTTTGTCGCGACAGATTCTTCTTTTTATATTTCTTTTCCGCCGAATTGCCCCATCTCCATTAGAGTCTCTTTCCAGACCTCCTGGACCTTAGAAGCGAGGTAGGAAGAGGCCAAGTCATAAGAAGCCTGGTGAAATGGAGCAAGGTCGCTTTCAAAGAGCTGGACCAGCTTGTCTGCCAACTCTTTCACCAATTGTTCTTCTGGCACTGTCTCGCTATAAGGTACCAAAAAGCCATTTTCACCCTCTTTTATAAAAGTTGGATTGCCATAACGAGCATCAAAGCCCAGCAAGGCCAAACCTGCTCCAGCCGCCTCCATCAAGGTCAAACCAAAGGTCTCCCACTGAGAAGTGGTGAGGTAGGCTTGGTAGCAAGGATAGATCTGCTGAAGATCCGCATGACCGCGTAGGTGAATATAATCTTGCGCTGCAAGCTCCTGAATCAGGTGGCGCAAGTTGTCCGCTTCTCCACCCTTTCCATAAATATCAAACTGAAGGGTTGGGAGTTGTTCATGAGCTTGGGCCACTACTCGAATAGCCAAATCGATGCGTTTTCTTGGATCCAAACGAGAAGCGGTAATCACACTAAAGGGAGGCCTATCTCCTTGCGACTCCGTCAATTCTTCTAGATGCCCCACTGGAATACTATAGATCGGAATTCCTTGGCATCCTTGTTTGGCAAGTGTCTGCTCCAAGATTTCTTTTTGAAGATCCGTCGCTGTGATAAAGTAATCGAAGCGTTTAGCATACTTGAAGACATAATAGTACTCATAGTTGAGAGGACCATTTTCAAATTCATGCTCCGAATGAAACACCATGGCGAGCTTTGAGGGAGCAGTTTTCTCCAACAAAGGACGGGCAAAATCCATGCGCGAAGCCCGGTCAAGCAGAATCAGATCTTCTTTTTTTAGCGACAGCTGCGACAAAAAACGTCTCATCACTTCTGTATGGTTGGTCAAAATCTCAGACCCCAGTTTATAGAGCCAACTTCCACCGAACCTCGATTCTTCAAAAGCGATAGTCCCATCTTGATGGTGATAGGTCCGTCTGACAACACTACCATACTGAAAATACTCGGTGACAAGTTTACAAGCTCCATAATACTCTCGCTTGATTCTATTTCCAGCCAAAAGATAGTCTACATAGCGGACACAGTTTGGATGATAGGGATCCAGATGAAAGGTCAGGGCGTTTCCATCCGCAAATTGGTAGCGAATGGCTCTTTCCGTTTTTTCAACAACATCCAGACGCGTCAGTTGAAACTCCATTTGCAAGGCCCCTACCGTTTTTTGAGGGACCGTAATCTGTTGATCCGTAAAAGCTAAATGGGCAAAAAGCAGTTCCTCATCCCGGTGCCCCAATGAGAGGTAGTAGGCCAATTTTTCTGGAGTGGGCCAAGTGGTAAAGACAAACTTCGCTGCTACTCCTAGACACCGGAGCATCTTTGCCCGAGAGGCTTGTGCAACATCGACCCCATTGGGTTCGAATCCCACTAATAGATTAAAGGTATAAATGGTCATGCTGTCCCTCCCTCTAATCGCTTAAACAGCTCTTCCAAAGCTTCTTTTTCAGGCAATTTCAAGATTCGTGCCTGCTCTCTTACCAATTCTTTGTAGGTTTCTGGATGCTGGAGCAAGGTATCTAGTTGCTGTTCCATTTCTTCGACTGTATCTGTGATCGTGCTCAAGTTTTTATAGGCTTCATGATGCACCGTGCTCTTCAAACCAAATAAGACTTGCCCATTTTCAAGAGCATGAAGAGTACTACTCCATACTTCTTCTCCCTGGTTGCAATCCAGATAAATAGAGCAGCTGGACAACAAGTCCTCATATTTGTCTAGCGAAATCCCTGGATAGAGGCGCACATTGGAGCGAGTTGCTAAGTCTGTTAATTTTGGCCCCATAGCCGTCAAAGCAGCAATGTGAAAGGTCACTTGTGGGAATTGATAGACCAGGATAGATAAGCCTGCGACCTCTTGAGAAGCCGTCATGACCAGGGCTTCTGGTTGAAAACTTTCCTGCTCCACATTTACCAGCCCTGACAAGGCTGTGATTCCGTCTTTTTTCTCCCTCAACAGACCATCTTCTACCAACAAAATCTGACTGACTTGTTCTTTGATCTCGTCTAGATCATGAGCATCACTGGCACAGTAGGCGAGTCTTTCCTTTGGTGTCTCTTTCACAACATCTAGCAATAACTTGTCCATCAAAAGAACAGCTTCATCTTCCGGCAAGACTTGTTCTAAGACAGCTCTTTGCAGCTCTTCCTTACTGGCATAAAGGCGATCCCGTCCCTTAGGAGTTTGATGCAAAAAGATTCCTTGTGAGACAAAGTGAAGCAAGACTTCTTCTTGCTGACGGTTCAAATAAATGTCTAAATATGGTTGACCGGTTTCCGTCAAGAGACTCTGTTTGCTTCTCCAGCCATAGCGGTTGTAGACATCAATGGATACGATCTCTTCTCCCTGACCAAACCATTCCACTCTGTCAACCGTTCGTGACAAGATATCCTCTCGCAAAACCACATTGGCACGACGTTCCTCCCCATCAAAAAGATAGGTCGTGATCCCTAGTGTCCAACATTCCCATAATTCTGGAACTGCTAGATCATTGAAAAATAAAGGTTTCCCCACTTTTGATACTGGGTCTTTTTGGGTAAAAAAGGTCGCAAGACTCTCTGTCTGTTGGTCCAAATCTGTTTCCAGATTGGTCACAAATACCCGGTAGGGCTGGCCAAGTTTATCCAAGTATTTTTGCAAACGATCCAACTCTCTGGTCTGCTCTGGTGCAATAATGAACATGCTGATCCTTTCTCATCAATAAGGGGTTAGTCCATCGTTTCAATAAAATGGAGGTTGGTCACCACGCGCTCATAGGTTTCTGTCCCTTGCAAGCCTGCTTCCTCTAATTTTTCAAGGGCCCGTTTCAAGCGCGTTTTGTAGATATATCGATGCCAGGTTAGGTCATAGCCCAACATCCCCAGTAGAGCCAACTTCTCCTGCTTAGCTTCCATCTCATCGACGACTCGCTTTTCGGTCCAAACCTGGGACAGAGTATCTGCACGGCCCACACGATACCAATAAATACATTTCTCCGTATGAACTACCCGATGGGCTTTTAAGAATAACTTGTACATCAGGAAGTTGTCTTCGACATTTTTTCCAACTGGAAAACGAAGCCCTTCAAATAAGCTACGCTTATAGAGCTTCATCATGGCACAAGCCCAGGCCATATCTCTGGTCTCCTGGATGGCATCCTGGTCCATGATCTCTCTCCCCTCATAAAGGGTCTCTGAATAATCGTCGTCTGTTACCTTGATCAAGTATTTGCTACTACTGTCATCATAGAGGTTATAGTTGGCTACGGAAACATCCGCATCATACTTTTGAAGTTGGCGATAGAGCACTTCTACATAGTCATCCGTCACCCAGTCATCTGGATCAATAAAGGTGATGTAATCACCAGTCGCTAGCTCAATCCCTGTATTCCGAGCAGCAGATAAGCCCCCATTTTCTTGGCGAACGTAGCGGATGCGCGCATCCTTCCTAAAAAATTCTTTACAGATCTCTTCTGACTGGTCTGGCGAACCATCATTGACCAGGATAATTTCAAGGTGAGGGTAAGTCTGATGGACAACCGTTTCCAAACATTGTCTCAAATAAGCTTCTACATTATAGATGGGAATGATGATACTCACTACTTCATTTGTTTCCATGCTTCTTCTCATTTCTCTTTAAATAATCGCGAATCGCTGCCACCATCTCTTGCACCTGATCATCCGCAAATACTTGATTCTCTCCATTCTCTACATGATTGGTTCCTTCAAAAGAGAAAATGGGAAGGCCTTGTTGACTGAGTGTTTGCGTGATTTGATCGACCTCATCATAAGGATTGATATCCAAATAGAAATCCAATTTTTCTAAGACCTTTCGACTGGTCAAGGGATCAAAAGAGGGATAAAGAAAGAGGTTGGGGTAGCGTTCCAATTGCACCAAATTAAAACCAAAATGGCTATGGGCAAGGACATGAATCGCTACGTCTGGCAACTCTTTTAACAACGTCTCCAACTCGTGGATATCTGCTGTATGGGTATAAATGGCAGCATGATAAGGAAATTCTCCCACTAGGTCTTGATAGGTTTGCTTCAAAAT
The DNA here is from genome assembly GCA_934215455.1 of uncultured Streptococcus sp. Lineage (GTDB taxonomy): Bacteria > Bacillota > Bacilli > Lactobacillales > Streptococcaceae > Streptococcus. The sequence goes on along the minus strand of CAKPZX010000066.1, from coordinate 1,841 downwards.
CGGTTTTCGAAGCAAAATTTCCTCCCAAGAGAGGGCATAGTAAAACCACCATTGTTCCCGAAAACGATTGAAGCGTTTGGAGGTCCATGGTTTATTATGAGAGGTGTAGTGAATGACCGCCGGAATCCCTTGAAAGGCATCGTACCAGTCTAGATCTCCATAGAGGTATTGATCCTTATCAGACCCCACTTGTAAATTATAGGTCCAAGGTAATGGAAACCACGCATCTTTGAAATACAGATTCAAAATTCCCTGATCTCCGTATACATGCTGATGGTGTTCACGAGTGAGGTCAAAAAGAGCCTCTGTTACTTGGTGCTCTTGCCACCAAGTCTTATCCATCACCAAAAGTCCAGCATTAAATCCATCTGTCGTCGTTGGCTTATCTACCACCGCGCCCAGTCCATAACCTTTTAGATCGACCTCAAATAAAGGCGATAAATCCTGTGTAAAGATCATGTCACAATCCAGATAGAGGATCCGCTCTTCCTCCACAAGCTCTGGAATAGCATAACGGAAATAGGTCGCATAGTGAATATGGTCACTTGGAAGCGAAAAGGACTGGAATTCCTCGGGAGACATCCGACAATTGATCACTTCTGAATCCAACTGGCGCAAGCGCTGATTCATGATCGTAAACCACTCAGTTGGTAGATCTTCATTTAAGACATAAATTTTCAACTGGTCCTGATGGGCACACAGTGACTTCATAGCCGTTTCCAACTTTTCCATATATGACAGATTGGCTGAAAACACGACAGCTTTTTTACTCATAACTTCCCCTTTTTTCTTTCATTAGAATACCATTTTCAAGAGAGGAAAACAATTTCTACGCCCCAAAAAAGAGGCCTAGACACGTGTCTATGACCTCTTTTACATCGGTTTCTTATTTTGGGTCTAATGCAGCTAGTGTATCGTCTACCAAGCTTGCCCCTAAGACATGCTTGAAATGGTTCAAGGCAAACTGGTGATTTTCAGGAGTGAGCGACGCCACTGCAGGTTCCACGACTTCGATCTGGTAGCCGAGATTGTAGGCATCAACCGCTGTATGGAGGACACAGATATCAGTCAAGACACCTGTCAAAATAACGGTATCTACATGACGTTCCCGCAGGCGGATATCTAGGTCCGTTCCTGAAAAAGCAGAATAATGACGCTTGTCCATCCAAAAGACACGTGAATCCGCTTTGTGTTCCCGATAAAAATCTGCTAAAGGGCCGTACAAATCACGTCCACTAGTCCCAATGATATTATGAGGTGGGAAGAGTTTGCTTTCAGGATGAAATGGATCCTCTACATCATGCGCATCAATGGCAAAAAAGACATAGGCTCCTTGGTCATAGGCCAATTGGGTCACCTGAGCAATGGTCTCAGAAATGGCTTGGGCAGGAGCACCTGCCGTAAGCTTACCATCATCTGCTACGAAATCGACAGTGTAGTCAATTGAAATCAAAGCTTTGGTCATTAGTAATCTCTTTTCTTAATTTCTTCAAAAATATCTGGAATCAACACTTTGAGATAGGTTCCCTTCATTCCAAGAGAACGGCTTTCAATAATACCAGCTGACTCCAATTTCCGAAGTGCATTGACAATCACAGAGCGAGTGATGCCAATCCGATCTGCAATGATAGAAGCAGTCAACTGTCCCTCATTTCCTTTCAATTCACTAAGGATGGCAGAAACAGCACGCAATTCAGAGTAAGACAAGGTATTGACAGCCATATTCACCGCTGTCCGACGACGAATATTCTTCTCGTCTTCCTCACGTTGGTAGTTCAACATTTGAATCCCTACCACGGTACTCGCAATCTCAACCAAGATCAAATCATCATCCGCAAACT
>CAKPZX010000065.1 GCA_934215455.1 uncultured Streptococcus sp. | reverse complement strand
ACATAGAGATACAGATCATTGGCAGATTTGACAAACAAGAAGATGGAGATGACTCCAACCAGTTTGACCGTGATATTCCGAACCGTAATCTTACGGAAGTCCTCTAACCCCTGAAAGAGCCAGGAGATGTCGAGTCCCTTTGAAACCAAACTGAGCCCTAAGATATAGGCCACAGGGTTTTGCATGGAAGGTAGCGCCAAGCACAGCAAGACATAGAGCATGATGGACACAAAGGTCGCTCCCAATTGGAGGGTATAAATCCCCCAGAAATTCTTTTGGATGTCTTTGCGGTGTCCTGAAATCTCCTTGGTTCCGTAGTTAGCCACTCCCAAGGTCGCCAAAAGGATAAAATAGGTGACGATGGAGTTGAAGTAGCCATAAGTCCCCAAGTCATTCGAGCTAAAGACCCGCGTCACATAAGGCGTGGTGATAATCGGCAAGATAATCACCAGTAACTGGTAGGAGAGATTATAGGCGTAATTTTTTAACACTTTCATGACTGTCTACAATCCCCACTTGAAGACCGTTTTAAACGGTGTAATCAAATCCGTCGCAAAAGCTCGATGAATATCTGGAATGGTTTGAACTTCTCCATCAACGTGGATAATGTTTTTCAAACGGCTTTGGACCCGACGATTAGCCAGCATCTCTACAGCCCGCTCGAAATCTTCACGACCTGAGCGAGAAGACCCTACAAAGGTCAAGCCCTTTTCAAGAACATCTCTTGTATTAACTGCGACCCGGTTATCACTAACCCCCATCAACATCACGGTTCCTTGAGGCTTGATATGATCAATAATGTCATTGATGGCCGGTTCACTTCCTTGGCCACCAGTACACTCAAAGGCGTGATCAAACCGTTGATCGTCTGTTAACTCGCTGGTTAAAATGGCCTGATGAATGAAATTAAACAATTGCAATTTGTCGCTATTACGCCCAACAACTGTAATCTTCAACTCTGGATAAAGATAGTGCAAAGAAGTCGCAACCACATATGAAAGACTCCCGTCTCCTAAAATCAAAACAGACTCTCTTCGTTGATGGGCAATGAGATCAAAGCGATGAATGGCATGCATGGCAACACTACTAAATTCCGCTAAGGCTGTCACAGGACCCCGAACTTCCTCTGGGTAAGCCACTACACGATCCAGCGGTAAGGCAACGACTTCCTGCATAAAGCCATTAAAGCCACTAGACAAGAAGTGCGTCCCCTCCAAATAATTTTCAAAGAAGGCACCCTCTGTTTGATGAGGAGGTTGATTGGGAACCATAGCCACAATCTGTCCTGGTTGATAGGTCCCTGTAGGATCCGCTACCACGATACCAGATGACTCATGGATCAGGGCCATGGGTAGTTTCTTTTTAAGCACCTTAGGATCCCGTTTCCCTTGATAGTAACGTTGGTCCGCATGACAAATAGCCATGTAATAAGGGCGTATTAGCACCTTGTCTCCACGGCTCATGTCTTCTTCTTGGTATTTGATGGTGATATTTTTCGGCTGGGTCAGCTGAAAGATTTGGTTCAACATATTAATTGTCCTCAATCATACCGCGTGCAATTTTCAAATCTGTAATCGTCGTAATTTTAATATTGGAATATTCCCCTTTTGCAAGAGCAACTTTTTTGCCATTAATGACAAAGATCTTGCAGGCATCTGTCAAGACTTCTTTTTGTTGGTCACTTAAATCATGATACAAGGCAAGAAAGTCTTTCATTTTAAAGGTTTGAGGGGTTTGACCCTGATAGAGATATTGGCGCTCTGGGATATCCGTGATAAAGGTATTGTCCAAGCTTTGAACAATGGTATCGGTCGCTTCGACCACTGTATCCACAACGTCATGGCTCTTAGCTAGTTCAATGTTTTCTTGGATGGTTTTTAGACTAACAAAAGGACGAACTGAATCATGCGTAACAATAATATCCTCATCTGTCAAAGGCTGCAGCTCATCGATAGCCAGGATGATGTTTTCGATGGTAGAGTTGCGGTCACTTCCTCCCTCTACAACCAAGATCCGGTCCTTATAAGAAGACAAGTACTTGTCTACCAGATCTTCCGTATAGGTCACCCAGTCCGGATGAATCCCCAATACAATCTTTTGAATCTCATGGACCAATAAGAACTTCTCAACCGTGTGGATTAAAATAGGACGTCCACCCAAATCCAAAAATTGTTTGGGCATATCCGTAATCCCCATCCGTGAGCCTGTTCCACCTGCTAAAATCCCTGCATAAATCATCCTAAACCTCCTGATGTTGTCTCTTTTTCCTTCTCTAGAACATGGCTATTTAGCAATCTAGCCTAGTTTTGCTCTCACCTTTTGATACAAATGAGGAGAAAGGAGCAAAAGAAGGTATTTGAGTTTATTTTTTCTTGTAATATGTGAATTGATTAGAATATCTTTCCAATAGCGACGATACTCTTTGCGAATTTTGTTAACCTGATCATACATATGAGAACCCAGCATAGCATGGACCACATGCAAGCCATTAAAGACATAGCGGGTATTGACCGCTTTTTTCATTTCCGGATCATCAGGATAGTCTCGCTCGACATAGGCTCTATTCCATTCCATGGCCTTGTAGAAATCCAAGAGCCGATCGCTATAAGAAGAATTGACGATACTCCCTGGTCTTCGATAGTATTTATAAAGATTTAGATCGCTAACTGCAATTTCCTCACAAGCAGCAATATGTTCATAAGCAACAGCCAAATCTTCATAAATCATTCCTTCTGGATAGGGATGTTGGAGTAAGATCTCTTTCTTGTAGAGTTTACCTCCTGAATGAGTCCCAACGTGGTGACCATAGAACATTTCTATCAGAGCTGTATGGCGGTCTAATATCCTAGCGCTCTTTTCATTTAGATCTCCTGAAAAATCTTTGTCCTCATGATTTCTGACTTCAATAACCGGTGTCGATACAAGGTCAACTTTATACTGTTCTTTTAAGCCAACCAAATATTCGACTGTTCTAATGTCATAATAATCATCTGAATCAAGGAAGATAATCCAGTCAGTTGTCGCAGCTTTCACTCCTGTATTTCGAGCATTAGACAATCCCCCATTTTGAAGATGGAGCACTCGAATACGGTCATCTTCCTGAGCATACTGGTCGCAAATTTCTCCTGATCGATCAGTCGATCCATCATCGACCAGGATGATTTCAATATTTGAATAGGTCTGTTGTCTAAGACTACCGACACTATACTGTAAATACTCCTCGACATTATAGACCGGTATGACAATCGAAACCTTTTCCATTATGCTAATCCCTTCATGATAATTTCTACAATCTGTTGACAAGCCGTTCCATCCCCATAAGGATTACTTGCCTGGCTCATCTTCTCGTATTCATCTTGGTCTTCCAGAAGGAGTTTAAAGTTGCGATAGATGTTTTCTTCTTCTGTTCCGACCAATTTCAAAGTCCCTGCAGCCACACCTTCTGGACGCTCTGTCGTATCACGCATGACAAGGACGGGTTTTCCTAAAGAAGGCGCTTCTTCTTGGACGCCACCTGAGTCCGTCAAGATCATATAGCTTTGGTTCATGAAATTATGAAAATCAATCACTTCCAAGGGCTCAATGATTTTCATTCGCTCATTCTCTCCAAAAATCTTGCTAGCCAATTCTCTGACCTTTGGATTTTTGTGAATAGGATAGACCACCTTGACATCTTCAAACTCTTCTAAAATCCGGTTGACCGCACGGAACATGTGCTCCATGGGTTCTCCAAGATTCTCGCGACGGTGGGCCGTCAACATGATGAGCTTGCTTCCTTTTGCCCATTCCAATATAGGGTGGTCGTAGTCTTCTTGGACTGTAGTTTTTAAGGCATCAATAACGGTATTTCCCGTAACGAAAATATTTGTCCGTCCTTCTTTTTGAAGATTCTCTTTTGAAACCTGGGTTGGAGCAAAATTGTAATCTGCCACTATGGAAGTAGCTTGACGGTTAAACTCTTCAGGATATGGGCTTTGAAGATTGTAAGTCCGAAGACCTGCTTCCACATGCCCCACTTTGATGCCCATATAAAAGGCCGCCAAAGCTGTTGCAAAGGTGGTTGTGGTATCTCCATGGACGAGGACAATATCAGGTTTTTCTTGCTCCAAGACTGGTTGGATTTTTTCCAAGATAGAGGTCGTAATAGTAAACAAGGTTTGATTGGCCTTCATAATGCCAAGATTATAGTCTGGAACAACACGAAAAACGTCTAACACTTGGTCCAGCATTTCCTTGTGCTGCCCTGTTACACAGACTACAGTTTCAATGGTATCGTGTTGTTTGAGTTCATTGACCAAAGGACACATTTTAATGGCTTCTGGACGCGTCCCAAACACTAACATTACTTTTTTCATTTTGAACCCTTCCTCATCGATTGGTAAAAGTTCCGATAGTTGTCTAAAAAGATCGGATAGCTAAACTTGCTTTCATAATCTCTCTTTGCTTGAGCAGCTAAAGCGGCTCTTTTCTCAGGATTCCCCGCTAATTCCTCTATTGCTTGCGCTAAGGTTTGCGGATCCTCAGCTGGGACGAGGATCCCATTGCCAGAATTCACCACTTCGTTCACACCTGGAATATCTGTTGCAATCATCGTTTTGCCGTTCATAAAGGCCTCGATGGCAACCAATCCAAATCCTTCAAAGATCGATGGAAGAACACAAAAGTCAAAGCTATTGATACACTCTACCACGTCACTACGGTAGCCCAAAAAATGAATTCTTTCTTTCAGATTCAACTCTTTTGTTTGATTGATCAAATCATCTTTTAATTCTCCGTCACCGATAAGAAACAAGGACACACTTGGATTTGTCACTAGTGACATAGCTTCGATCAGATAGGGTAACCCTTTTTGTTCGGACAGGCGAGCGATACAGCCTATTTTGATACCGTCACACTGAGTAATTTCATTTACTGTATGCTCACTTTGTTTCATTTTCACTCCATTATAAATAACAATAGAGTTTTTTGACCCTACATCATTAAGGATATTTCCCTGGACAGCTTGACTGACAGCAACCGTTCGAGCCTTTCCTAGGGCAAATTTATAAAGTGGTAATTTATCCTTGAAAACATTATGGGCTGTATAGACATGGATCAATTTTGGATGGCGCATCTGCAGCAAACGAATATAGAAAGCAGCCATCCGGTGATGGGTGTGAACAAGAGTAATCTTATTTTCTTTGATGATCTTGGAGAGACTAGCAAGAATCTTGAGCACAGTAGCTGGCTGTTTGCTATCGACGTCTAGAATGCGATGGTGTTGAATCCCATTCTCTGCTAGCTTTTCTTCCCACAATCCACCAGTAGATGCAACATGAACCTGGTCAAATTCATCCTTAAGATCTGTCGCCAACTGATAGACAATGCGTTCTGCTCCACCGATATCCATGGTCCGCGAAATGTGCAGAATATTATTTTTTTGCTTTCCGTTTTTCATGTACTACTCTCTTAATAAAAGTGGCATTTCCTACAAAATAGCGCTTAAAGAGCCGTTTGGGTTCGTTGGCCACACGGAACAACCATTCTAGATTGGCCTTTTGCATCCACATAGGCGCCCGCTTGATATGGCCTGAAAGGACATCAAAGCTTCCTCCCACTCCCATAAAGACCGAGTTCACTCCATTATCCATAAACTTCTGGATCAAGTACTCCTTTTTAGGAGAGGTAATGCCGACAAAGACAAAATCTGGATTCTTCTCACGAATATCCTCTTGAATAGCCTCCTCCTCTTCAGCAGAGAAATAGCCATTTCGATGGCCAACTACTCGGAGATTCGGATACTCCTTTTTAAAAATGGCCAGCATATCTGTCAAGACTTCCTCTTTTGCCCCGAAGAAGTAAACAGAGTAGCCTTTTTCATTGGCCAAGTGGAGCAATTCCTGCATCAAATCAATGCCTGCCACGCGCTCTGGCACAGCATACCCCAAATAGCGCGCAGCAAGAACAACAGAAGCACCGTCTGCATTGATGATTTCAGATTCATTGACAATCTTCTTGATGGCCTCATCTTTCGCACATTGATTGAGCTTATCTGCGTTGACCCCCATCAAATGGAGTGGTTTTTTATCTCGGACAAATTTTTCTGTAGCAGCAACGGTTTCTGCCATTGTTAAAGGGTCAATTCTGACCCCCATCATTGTAAAACTTTTCAAGCTTATTCTCCCCAAGTGGATTCAAAGTGACCTTTTTGCTCTGATTCTTCTGGCAACTTCATATAATCGCCATA
>CAKPZX010000064.1 GCA_934215455.1 uncultured Streptococcus sp. | reverse complement strand
TACTCAACTGTGCGGAGGTGGGACGACGAAATCGAATTCTAACGAATTACCGATTTCTGTCCCACTCTCTTTTTTATACCAAATAATCGGTTTCTTCACGGTAACTGTAATAGTTTTCTTCAGATACAATCAAGTGATCCAATAGGGTTAAGCCCATCACTTCACAGGCCTCTAAGACTCGATGAGTTACTTCATCATCATTTTTACTTGGAAATACGGAACCAGATGGATGATTGTGCGCCAAGATGATAGAGGTTGCCATGTGCTTCAATGCATAATGCAGGATTTCACGTGGCTCCGCAATACTTCGATTCACGGTTCCAATAAAAATGGTCTGCTGATGAATAATTTCATTCTGCGTATTTAAATAGAGAGCAACCAGGTGCTCCTGTTTCTTATGGCCGATTTCCTGTTGAATTTTATGGGCCAATTTCTGACTGCTCATGATCTGTTCAGAACTCATTAATTCATCTTTATGAATCCTTCGTCCAAACTCAATCACAGCCTGAAGTTCGATAGCCTTCACCCGGCCAATGCCTGATATTTCCTGTAGCTCCTCTAGGGTTAATTGACTTAACTCCTTTAAACTATTAACCGAACTCAAAAGACCTTGTGCAATCTCATAAACGCTTTTTTGCTTATTGCCTGTCCGTAAGAGAATGGATAACAATTCTTGATGACTCAGCTTATCTACCCCTTCAGAAACCAAACGTTCTCTAGGAAGCAAAGATGGTTCAATAAATGATATGTCGTACATAATTTCCTCCTCACTTATTAATTCGTAATAAATGGAGAAAACGACAACCTTTCATTATTTACAGGCGATTTCTTGCTTCAAATCATCTAACACTAAGACTTCATCTTTATTAAAGCGGATCTGGTAACCTGTTTGAACTTGTTCAAGCTCCTTTAAAAACTGTTGAATTTCACAGCGGATCAAGTACTCCTGGCTCTGAGGAATGGCCTCTAAAGCTTGGTAGACCTGCTCTACTTCGTAGATACCTTTCGTAATTAAACCATTTCGTGGAAAATCATTTACTAAGAGATTGTAGAAATGATGTAAGAGATGATAAATTCGCTCTTTCGTCACTATTCTACCTCCTTATCATACTCTTTCTCCTCTTATTATATACTGATTTTCCCTTAATATTATGACAAATTCCTTACATAATATTACCAATCTCTTACAATTTTACAAGAATTTCTCCTAGTTTCGCTTCCTTCATAGAAAAAGCCCTGGCATCTCTGCCATGGGCTTTATTTTCTTAAAGTTGCATTTGATTATAAGTCTTGCTGAATGAATCCAGGATGTCTTTTGGAGCCTTGTCATAGTCAACAGAGGTTTCCAAATTTCCTTTTACAATCGTACGGTAAGTCGCTGCAGCATCCTCACAAGTCACCAAGGTGATCTCATTGACACCTTCACGATCTTGAATGACATCTACACGGTCTGGAGTCACTGTCTCAACAGACGAGATGACATAAGTATAGATTTTTTCTTTGTCCGTGATGTAAATCTTCATTCCCGCCTTGGCTTTCTCTAATGGTGAGAATAACATGGCATTGGCTCCAGTTAGACCAAACACGTGGTGACTAGCAAGAGAATAATTGCCTTGCCCCATGACTTGGTTTTCCTTCATGGTCCCTGCTCCGTAGTAGAGGGCTACATTTTCAAGCCCCTTAAAGATCGGAAGGTTCATGTTTAATTCAGGAATCGAAATCCCCCCAATTACTGGTAGCTTTTGAGCTTGCCATTGGGCATTGATGACGGCTTCCGTCGAGAGTGACTGGACATGTTGGAAATCAAAGCTCGTCTTCACTTCTTTATTCTTATCAATGGTTTTTTTATCGACCTTGCTAACCTGATATTGGTTGGTATGCCAAACCATAATCATATTACGGATCGGAGCATTGAAAATCAAGAGAAGCGAGAGAATAATCAAAAGTGTTGCAACGATGTTGATAAGAGTATTGCGTAAACTCTTTTTCTTTTTTCTTTTGCGTGACATGCTGTCCCCTTATCTATTCGTTTTCTTCCACTACTTCTTCATCTTTTTCTTCGGGTTGGACTGTTGTAAAGGTCACAATTTTCGCATCCTGATCCAGTCTCATGACTTTCACACCCTGAGTTGAACGACCCGTTTGAGAGATATTCCCAACACTTGTGCGGATCATGACTCCGGTATCGGTAATGATCATCAGATCTTCATCCCCTTTAACGGTTAAAAGACCAGCTAAGGGACCATTTTTCTCTGTGATATTGGCTGTCTTGATTCCTTTACCGCCACGGCCTTTGGTTGGGTATTCGCTAGCCATTGTCCGCTTACCATATCCTTTTTCCGTGATGATCAATACTTCATCTTGGTCGGTGATGACACTTGCCCCAACAACCTTGTCTCCTTCACGGAGATTCACACCACGTACACCTGTGGCAGAACGTCCCATATTCCGGACCACAGCCTCATTAAAGCGGACTGAATATCCATATTTGGTACCGATAATGACATCAGTATTGCCATCTGTAAGGAAGACATTGATCAATTCATCCTCATCACGTAGGTTCAGAGCTTTCAGACCGTTCTGACGGATATTTGAAAATTCTGCTACGTTAGTGCGCTTGACTACACCTTGTCGCGTCGTAAAGAAGAGATAAGCCTCATCACTGCGATCTTGCTCCACATTGATAATGGTTTGAATCGATTCACCTTCGTCCAATTTTAAGAGATTGACGATTGGCAATCCTTTGGCTGTTCGGCCATATTCTGGAATCTCATAACCTTTCAGACGATAGACACGTCCCTTATTGGTAAAGAAGAGCAAATGATCATGGGTGCTCGTAGATACTAGTTCACGGACAAAGTCATCATCTTTGACACCGGTTCCTTGAACGCCACGTCCACCACGTTTTTGAGCCGTAAATTCCGCTTGGTCAAGACGTTTGATGTAGCCTTTGTTAGAAAGGGTGATCAAGACATCTGTTTCTTCAATCAAGTCCTCATCTTCAAGAGAAAGGACTTCTCCGATCATCAACTCAGTTCGGCGAGCATCGCCAAACTTGCGTTTGACTTCTTCCAATTCTTCCTTGATGATAGTAGCCACACGTTCTGGTTTCGCCAAAATGTCAGCCAAATCAGCAATCAAGGCAACCAAATCATCGTATTCACTTTGGATCTTGTCTCGTTCCAAACCGGTCAAACGACGAAGACGCATGTCCAAAATGGCTTGACTTTGACGTTCAGAAAGCTTAAACTTAGACATCAATTCAGCTTGTGCTTCAGCGTCTGTCTGGCTATTGCGGATGATCCGGATCACTTCATCGATGTGATCCAAGGCAATGAGCAAACCTTCTAAGATATGGGCACGTGCTTCCGCTTTTTCTTTATCAAAGATGGTCCGTCGAGTCACCACTTCTTTCTGGTGCTCAATATAAGCACCTAAAATTTGACGGAGAGAAAGGATCTTTGGAACGCCATTTTGAATCGCCAACATATTGAATCCAAAATTGGTTTGCATTTGCGTCATCTTAAAGAGGTTGTTCAAAATAACGTTAGCCGAAGCATCTCGGCGGACCTCAATCACAAAACGAACCCCTTCACGGTTTGACTCATCACGTACAGCTGTAATCCCTTCGATCCGTTTTTCTTGCACCAAGCGAACGATGTGCTCGTGCACCTTGGTTTTATTGACCATATAAGGGAACTCAGTAACAACAATCCGTTCACGGCCACTCTTAGTTACTTCAATTTCTGTACGAGAACGAAGAACAATTGAGCCTTTTCCTGTTTCATAGGCTTTGTGGATACCAGATTTCCCCATGACCAAAGCACCTGTCGGAAAATCTGGACCAGGAAGAACTTCCATAAGTTCACGGGTCGTTACCTCAGGATTATCCATCATCAGTTTCACTGCGTCAATGGTTTCTCCCAAATTGTGAGGAGGAATATTTGTAGCCATCCCAACGGCAATCCCAGTAGCACCATTAACCAGAAGGTTAGGGAAACGTGCAGGTAAGACCAAAGGTTCGCGCTCACTGGCATCATAGTTATCAACGAAATCAACTGTATTTTTATTGATATCCCGCAACATTTCAAGAGCAATCTTACTCATACGGGCTTCTGTATACCGTTGTGCAGCGGCGCCATCACCGTCCATAGAACCAAAGTTTCCATGACCATCCACTAACATGTACCGATAACTCCACCATTGCGCCATCCGAACCATGGCTTCATAAATAGAGGAATCCCCGTGTGGGTGGTATTTACCCATAACATCCCCTGTAATACGGGCTGACTTCTTATGTGGTTTATCTGGTGTAACACCCAATTCATTCATTCCGTACAAAATACGACGGTGAACAGGTTTCAAACCATCACGAACATCAGGGAGGGCACGAGCAACGATAACACTCATGGCATAATCGATAAAACTCGTCTTCATTTCTGATGTTAAATTCACATCAATTAGATTCTTATCCTGCATTCAAAAAATGCCTCTCTTTACTAAATTCACCATACTATTATAACACATTTTAGCCTATTTTTCTTCTTAGGAACACAAACGTAAAAACGTTTACATCAAGGATTCATACTGTATCAGATGACAAAGACTTTCAAAAGTGGTAGAATGAAGACGTATGAGAATCTATCTCAAAAAAAAATGAAGGAGACGTTTAGACTCATGACTTTGACTAAACAACACAAAAAAGTTATCCTTGTCGGTGACGGTGCTGTAGGTTCATCTTACGCTTTTGCACTTGTTAACCAAGGAATTGCACAAGAGCTTGGAATTATCGAAATTCCTCAATTGCACGAAAAAGCTGTCGGAGATGCGCTTGACCTTAGCCACGCCCTTGCCTTCACTTCACCTAAGAAGATCTATGCGGCTGAGTATGCTGACTGTGCGGACGCTGACCTTGTTGTAATTACTGCAGGTGCTCCTCAAAAACCAGGTGAAACTCGTCTTGATCTTGTTGGTAAAAACCTTGCGATCAATAAATCAATCGTAACACAAGTTGTTGAATCAGGATTTAACGGAATCTTCCTCGTAGCTGCTAACCCAGTTGACGTATTGACATACTCTACATGGAAATTCTCTGGATTCCCTAAAGAACGCGTTATCGGTTCAGGTACTTCTCTTGACTCAGCTCGTTTCCGTCAAGCATTGGCTGAAAAATTGGATGTGGATGCTCGTTCAGTACACGCCTACATCATGGGTGAACACGGTGACTCAGAATTCGCTGTATGGTCACACGCTAACATCGCTGGTGTAAACCTTGAAGAATTCCTTAAAGACACTCAAAACGTTCAAGAATCTGAATTGATTGAATTGTTCGAAGGTGTTCGTGACGCGGCTTACACCATCATCAACAAAAAAGGTGCTACATACTACGGTATCGCTGTTGCCCTTGCTCGTATCACTAAGGCTATTCTTGATGATGAAAATGCGGTTCTTCCACTTTCAGTATTCCAAGAAGGTCAATATGGAATCAATGATGTCTTTATCGGTCAACCAGCTGTTGTTGGAGCACACGGTATTGTACGTCCAGTAAACATTCCATTGAATGATGCAGAACTTCAAAAAATGCATGCTTCTGCTAAAGAATTGAAAGCAATTATTGATGAAGCATGGAAAAACCCTGAATTCCAAGAAGCATCTAAAAACTAAGAAAAAAGCATCTCCTTATTAAAAGGAGATGTTTTTTAGTTGCTTTATTTGGATTTGTCAGCAAGGATTTCAAGCAAATATGGCACAACGAGATTGCTCTCTATGTCTTTCAAAGAAGAAATCCAGATAAAGTCTGTATGCTCTTCTGGATCTAATATAAAATCACGCTCTTCCAAAATCTCACCAGTATAAACTAGGCGTGTAAAAACAGTATCTTTGCTAGCATCAAACTTACTATCTTCGTGGATAATTTTATTAATCCGAAGCTTTTGATTAACCTCCTCCATAGCCTCACGTAGAGCAGCCTCTCTGGGCAATTCATTCTCTTCTACACTTCCACCTGGAATATCCCAATAAGATGGATAGACATTAGGGAGACCTCGCTTTATTTTCGAGCGTTTGATAAGCAGATACTTCCCGTCTTTCTCAATCAAGGTATGGGCGATTAATTTTACTGTCATTGCATGTTCCTCCAAAAAAAAGCAAAAAAAGACTCCGAGGAGCCTCGTTATGAATCATCCACCCTGAGGGAATCGAACCCCCATCTCAAGAACCGGAATCTTACGTGATATCCATTACACTAAGGGTGGCAACTGTTATAGTATATCAAATTCTCAAGAATTTTACAAGTAAAAAAGAGAGTGGGACAGAAATCGGTAATTCGTTAGAATTCGATTTCGTCGTCCCACCTCCGCACAGTTGAGT
>CAKPZX010000063.1 GCA_934215455.1 uncultured Streptococcus sp. | reverse complement strand
TAAAAATAGGGCAACTGTTGTCACAACAGAATAGAGCCACTTTTTCATAAACGATTTTTCTCCTTTTTCTACGTTTACTAGATAAGGTATGTGAGTCGAAAAATTATCACTACATATTGTGAATTTATACACAACCTATCTTTTTTCATTATAAACAATTTGCTTTGATAGTACAAGCAATTAAATTCATTTTTTGTCTTTTCAGTTCATTTTCTTGATACAAATAAAAAATAGCAGTCTGTAAGAATCAGACTGCTTGGTCTTTTGCTTATAAGGGAACTCCGAAGACCTCTAGGGACTTTAGTTCAGAAGGATGGAGTCTCCGCCATTCTCCCAATTGAAGAGTTGGATCTAGCGTTAGAGGCCCCATAGAGATCCGCTCTAAATCCACCACTTCCTTGCCACAGGCAGCGACCATGCGCTTAACCTGATGGAATTTTCCTTCAGCGATTTCAATTTCGACATAGGAGCTGGCATTTGCCTCATCCACCTCTAAGATCTGCAATCTCGCAGGCAAGGTGGTAAAGTCTTTGAGGGCAATGCCTGCTTCAAAACGGGCCGTATCTGCCTCATCCATGATCCCAGCCACCTGGGCACGATAGATCTTCGACACATGCTTCTTCGGCGAAAGCATGGCATGGGCGAGCTTGCCATTATTGGTCAAAAGCAGCAAGCCATGGGTATCGATATCTAGACGCCCGACAGGAAAGACTTCCTTGTGACGGGCTGTCTCATCCAATAAATCCACCACAGTTTGGTGGTGATCATCTTCAGTCGCTGAGATAACCCCAGCTGGTTTATTGAGCAGATAATACACGAAGGTTTCATGGACCAAGTCTTCCCCCATAAAGGTCACCTGATCCTTGTCTGGATCAATCTGTAGCTTCCCTGCTGTCTCTTTTTTCCCATTTACTGAGATTTTCTTTTGCTTGAGGAGTTGCTTAACCTCGGTCCTGCTCCCCACACCACAATCTACTAAAAATTTATCTAAGCGCATGATTTCTTCCCGCTCTTTCGCACAATCCAAAGGCCAAAAAAGGAAACCAGGATCATGAGGATACCAGAAAATCCAAAAATGAAGACTGGAGCAGATGAGATCGTCCCTAATAGACTAAGGACAAAGGTCGTTGCGATCGAACCTGCACTACATCCCAAGACCGCAATGGACGTTGCCTGACTTAATACTCCAGCTGGCATTTGATCAGATAAGACATTGTAAACTGTTGTCAAAGCCACACTGTAGGCGAAGCCAGAAGCAATGGTTACAAGGGCAAGAATCAAGAGATTTGGAGAGACCCCGATCAACATTTGGGCCACACCATAAGCTACTCCCGAAACCAATAATAAACGATCACGGAATAGATAGGTCAAGGGCGAGAAAGCCAAACCTGCCAAGATCCCAACAAATTGCATGGCTGCTAATATAACCCCAGCAGTTTGGGCAGTGCCATGTCCAACTTGCTCTACCACACTTGGAATCCGAACGGTGATCATGACATTGGACAAGACGATAGCTGCCGCAACGACTGCTAAGCCGAGTGCTGTCCGCCATTGACCCCCTGTCATCTTGACATCCCGGTGTTTTTCCTCCACTGCTTCCGTCGTAGATCCATAGGGCACAAATAAGAGATACAAAAGTAAGATAGGAATACTGATACCGTATACGAGAAAGGCCGCCTGCCAGCCAAAGCGAATCAAAAAGCTGACTCCAAAGGTCAAAACAGCTGTCCCAACAACCTCTGCAGAACCACGAATGCCAAGGGTTTGGACGCGTTCTTTCCCTTTATAGCGCTCACTGATAATGGCAATGGCAGAAACATTGAGCAAACCAACTGCCATCCCAAAAATAATCCGAGACAAAAAGACAACAGGATAAGCGGGACTGATTAAGGGAATAAAGCCGCATAGAGCATAAGCAACTAAGCCTGTCACAATCATCTGACGCTCTGAAAATAGACGTCCAATCCATTTATTGAAGATGAGTGAAACCATGATCCCGGCAGAAGGAAGC
This sequence comes from uncultured Streptococcus sp., assembly GCA_934215455.1. Lineage (GTDB taxonomy): Bacteria > Bacillota > Bacilli > Lactobacillales > Streptococcaceae > Streptococcus. Next base: position 4,417 of record CAKPZX010000063.1, on the reverse strand, counting down.
GAGACCAAGAGCTCAATCATGCTGTGAGGAATTCCCTTGTAATAGGCAAACATGGCCGACTGCGCACTCGAAATCGAAAACGAGGTCGTCAAAATAAATGAAAGCGCGAGAATACTCACTTTCTCCATGATTTTTTTCATTATTCTATCCTTTAAACTAATCTTTTTTTCACACTCCTCCTATAATAACACGAGCTAGTGACAGGACGCAATAGATTGAATTAAAAAAACGAAATGATTTCTCCATCATTTCGTTCGTGCTAGTAATTGTGAGGCGAAGACTCCCGTTAGGACCATCAAAGCACCAATCCAGACAAAAAGCAGATGATTGGTAGGAGCTAGTGGTGTCACCAACTGGATGAAGAAAGAAGAGAGGGCTGATCCGAGATTGCAGCCAATCAAGACCAGCGAGGTCGCAAGGTTCAAGAGATTGGTCGGGATTTTTTCAGATAGATGATAGAAGATACTGGTGACTCCCGTACTGTAAGTAAATCCGGCTAAGAGGGTTCCTAGAACCAAGCTCCACAGCTGTCCGGACAAGCCAATCAAAGCCAGAGCTAGACCGAAACCAAAACACATGATCATGAGCAAGTTCTTTTTGAAAACATGTGTCAAACTGGCAAAGCCTACCCCTGCTACAATCCCTGTCAATTGCATCAGACTCAAGACGGTTCCAGCTGTTGTCGCCGTTCCCATACGAGCGTCAACGATAATATCCGGCACGCGCAGGCTAATAATAGAATTGAAGCAAATGATGATACCAGCAATCACAGCTAGCATTAGACTAAAACGCCATTGAGGGGAGCGAAGGCGTGCGGAACTTTTCTTTTTCTCCTTCAAGCTAGCCTGTTTTTTCTCCTTAGGATAAGGGACAAAAAGGAGATAGAGGAGTAAAATCAAGTAACCACCACCATATACGGCAAAGATCGCTGGCCAGCCTAGAGGCAAGAGTTGCCCCACGATAAAGGTCAAGATGGCAGAGCCCACCACTTCAGCAGACCCCCGATAGCCCAGCATCCGGGTCTTATCATTGCCTGAGTAGCGCTCACTGATAATTGAAATAGCCTTGGCATTGATCATTCCTGTCCCCAAGCCAAAGAGCAAACGACTCAGAAAGATGAGAGGATAGTCCTGTACGACCAAAGGCAAGAGCCCGCTAGTTGAAAAGAGCAAGAGCCCTGCGACAATCATCTGGCGCTCACTCATCCACCGCTCGATCACGCTATTTAAAAAGAGCATGGCTACGACCGCAAAGGCTGGCAGGGAAACCAAGAGTTCTACCTGGCCTGCTGTATATCCGAAGTGGCTAAAATAAGCCTTCATAGCCGGCAAACCGGCTGTAATTGAAAAGGATGAGATCAGCATGAGCGACAAGCTCAAGAGACTGATTCTTTCCATTGTTTTTTTCATTTTTTATTTCCTACACTTTACTGGTAACATTTGATTTTACTAGTTTTTTCAGAAAAGATTCAGACTAGTATTTTCAATAGAATCCTAGTATAATCAATTTAGAAATAGAAAAACAGGACATTTGTCCTATTTTAGGAGATTAAGATGAAAAAAATTTCCCCATCTACAAGACTCAAGGAAATCATCACAGACTACCAATTGGACCAGATCTTTCCGGGCTCCTGCCTCAGCCAGCTGGACCTCGTTCTCTACCAGGCTGGAGATTATATCTGCCGCCAGGGTTCTGAGCAAGATGTCATTCCTTATTTTCTCAAAGGCCGGCTCAAGATCGTCCACAGTCTTGAAAACGGCAGCGACACCATCCTTGAAATCCAAGAAAAACCTGGACTCTTAGGAGAGATTGAGCTCCTGCTCGATCGGGTCTGTATCACATCGGTCATTGCAGACCAAGACTCGCTAGTCGTCCAGCTCCCAGCCCAGCACTTTAAGAAGCACCTCCTGCTTGATCCAACCTTTTTGCGCTCTACGGCCAAGACCTTGGCTGAGAAATTGCACCAGATCAACTATTTGGCTCCCGCTAACTTTCATTATTCGGTCAAAGAACGCCTCGCTACACATTTTCTGGAGCATTGCGATGAAAATGGGACCCTCAAGCCCAAGATGAATCAGCTGGCCCTGCGTTTTGGGATCAGCTACCGCCATCTTAGCCGTGTCATCAAGCAGATGATCGAAGAGGGCTTAGTCCAAAGAGAAGGGCGAGTCTATACGATTTTAGATGCAAAAAGGATGAATGATTTGTCCATCAAACATGCGGAAACCGTCGACAGATAACTTTAATTTTAGGCTCTTTTGTGTTATCATGGAGGGTAGAAAGAAAGTGAGAGTAAAACGATGAAAGCAATTGAAAAAGTTACAAGAGCATCCCATTTGATTGATATGGATGACATTATCCGCGAAGGAAATCCAACACTTCGAGCTGTTGCAGAAGACGTGACCTTCCCTTTGTCTGATCAGGAAATTATCCTGGGTGAAAAAATGATGCAATTCTTGCACCATTCTCAAGACCCTGTTATGGCTGAAAAACTTGGCCTCCGTGGAGGAGTGGGACTCGCAGCCCCTCAGCTGGATATCTCTAAACGAATCATCGCTGTTTTGGTTCCCAATCCAGAAGATGCCGATGGCAACCCACCAAAAGAAGCCTATAGCCTTCAAGAAGTCATGTACAATCCAAAGGTTGTCGCCCATTCTGTTCAAGATGCTGCGCTTGGCGACGGGGAAGGCTGTCTCTCTGTAGACCGCAACGTCCCAGGCTATGTGGTTCGCCATGCCCGCGTGACGGTTGAGTATTTCACAAAAGATGGGGAAAAGAAACGCATCAAACTCAAAGGCTACAACTCCATCGTTGTTCAACATGAGATCGACCACACCAACGGCATCATGTTCTATGATCGCATCAACCCAAATAACCCATTTGAAATCAAAGAAGGCCTTTTGATATTAGAATGAGATACAAAGGGCATAACTGACAAAAACGTAAGGTAGAAGTGAATTAATCACTCCTACCTTACGTTTTTTATTTACGAGACTACGTCTACTGATTTCTGTTTTGCTCCCTATATGGCCCAATCTCCGTTGCGGAAGACTGGGACGCGGGTGCCGTCTTCTCGGATGCCGTCGATATCCATTTGGCTTGAGCCGATCATGAAGTCGACGTGAACGTCTGAGCGGTTGAGCCCGGCTGCTTCGAGTTCTTCTTCTGTGAACTCTGCGCCACCTTCTACACTAGTTGCATAGGCTGCCCCGATGGCCAAGTGGTTAGAGGCATTTTCATCAAAGAGAGTATTAAAGAAGGTAATGCCTGACTGAGAAATTGGGCTTGGGTCTGGGACGAGGGCACATTCACCCAAAGCACGCGCTCCCTTGTTTTTGAAGACCAAATCTTTCATGACTTGATCACCTTTTTCTGCTGTGATATCTACGATTTCTCCATTTTCAAAGGTCACTTTGATGCCTTCGATGATGTTCCCATTGTAGCTAAGCGGTTTTGTAGAGGTGACATAACCTTCAGCGCGACGGAAGTCAGGAGCTGTGAAGACCTCTTCTGTCGGCATGTTTGGCAAGAAGCTTTCACCTTGGGCATTGATGGCTCCGGCAGATTCCCAGACGTGATTTTTCGGCAAGCCAAGAGTCAAATCTGTACCAGGCGCTGTGTAATGAAGGGCTGAGAATTGTTCCTTATTAAGGGTATCTGCCTTGCTCTTGAGAATAGCTGCATGCTCTTCCCAAGCCTTGACTGGATCTTCCTCATAGACCCGGCAAGTCTTGAAGATTTGATCCCACAGGAGATCCACTGCTTCTTCATCACTCGCCGCATTTGGGAAGACTTTTTTCGCCCATTCTAAACCTGCTGCTGCAGCAACGGTCCAGCTGACCTTGTTGGATTGAGTGGCGATGCGCATTGGTTTCATGGCCATGCCCAAGGCCTTAGCAGAGGCAGAAAGCTTCTCTGCATCGACACCATTTAAGGCACCTGGATCAGACGAGCGCACACCCAAGCGACTAGCCTTGTGTTCCAAGAGGTAGTTCATTTCCGCGATCTTATAGTCTGGCACATTGTCCAAACGATCCATCGGTGCATGGAGGAATTTTTCCCGGGTAGTGAAGTCATCGGCCCATTGGACAATCACTTCGTGCGCCCCCAAGGCATAGGCTTCCTTTACAATCAAGTGGGCCAATTCTCTTTGTTCCACATCAATGTTCAAGACCAAGGTATGGCCAGGTTGCACGTTGATGCCGTTCGCAACCAATAATTTAGCGTATTTTTCGAGATTTTCTTTAAAATTTGGTAAAACCATTGCTTTCTCCTTCATAAGTGAATAATCTTCTCCTAGTATACCATAAGTCCATGCAAAAAGAGAGTGGGACAGAAATCGTAATTCGTTAGAATTCGATTTCGTCGTCCCACCTCCGCACAGTTGAGTAGGGCTGTAAAAGCTGATGAAATCAGC
>CAKPZX010000062.1 GCA_934215455.1 uncultured Streptococcus sp. | reverse complement strand
CCGTTAGCTTTGCTTTCTTCAAGGTCAGCCAATTGTACAGTGAAAGGATTTTCGATAGCACGGATGTAATCTGTCAATGCATCAGCATCTGCTGGAGGCATTTGTCCACCGTCTTCACCGTATACCTTGTATCCGTTAAATGGAGCAGGGTTGTGGCTAGCTGTTACCATGATCCCAGCAAATGTGTGGAGGTGACGAACAGCAAATGACAATTCAGGTGTTGGACGTAGGCTTTCAAATACATAAGATTTGATACCGTGAGCAGCCAAAACTTGAGCAGATTCAAAAGCAAACTCAGGAGAGAAGTGACGGCTGTCGTAGGCGATCGCAACACCGCGTTTCTTCGCTTCCTCACCTTTTGAGTCGATCAATTGGGCCAATCCTTCAGTTGCTTGGCGAACAACATAGATATTAATACGGTTGGTACCAGCACCGATTAATCCACGCATACCAGCTGTACCGAATTCAAGGTTGGTATAGAAGGCATCTTCTTTTGTTTTTTCATCCATTGCGACCAACTCATCACGAAGGTAAGCTGGTAATTCAGCAAAGTCGAGCCATTTTTGGTAGTTTTCTTGATAGGTCATGCAAGCGTCTCCTTTTTGCTTATAATTTAATCGCTTACATTATAGCAAATTTTTTCAGAAAATTCTAGCGATAATTGTAAATCTTTTCAAAAAAATAGAGCTAATTCACCATCAAAAAAAGCCAAGATAAATTGGTCTTGGCTTGAAAGGTTATTTTAATTTTTCAAGAGATGGAACGACTGCACTGGTAATGAGGACTGTCGCAATGACTTCGATGAGAGAGTTGGTAGATACAATCAAGGCTAGGAAATGTTGAATCCCCCCTCCAAAACTGTTACCAAAGAAGAAGTAAATCCCACTTAGAACGAAAACAGTATTGGTCATAGATCCGACAATTCCAGCGATCACAAGTCCTGTACGATTGCGAATCCAGCGATAGACGAAGTAAGGGGTTACCCCGATGAGAATCCGAGGGACTATGGCAATGATAAGGGAGTAGAGATTCCCGTGAGGGACAAAGGGACTAAAAAGATAGCTGGCTGGTGTTAAAACCAAGGTATTCATAGTGAGACTAAAGAGTCCCATGAGGAGTCCTAAGATAGCTCCAATCCGTGGACCGTATATGATAGAGGCGATCACGACAGGAATATGAACCAAGGTTGGTTGAATTCCTGATGGAACAAATTGCAGAATGAAGGATGTCACAAAGTGAATGGTGATCATCACCGCAAAAAAGATGGCAATTCGTGAAATAGAAGATGACTTTCTCATAAACAATTCTCCTTAACAGCTTCAACAATAGTTTCTACAGTCGCTAGAGCTCCAGAACCTTTGTCCCCACAAGCAAGAACAGCATCACGAGGTTGAATCATCTGGTAACCATAGTCTTGTAAGAGTTTTAGATTTCGTTGGGTAGCGGGATGTTCTAGCATTTTTGTATTCATAGCAGGGGCCAGTAATTTTTTAGTCCTTTGAGGTAAGGCTAGAGCTGTGCTTGTGACCATATTATCTGCAAGTCCCATAGCCAGTTTAGCAATGGTATTGGCACTGGCTGGCGCGACAAGAAAGAGGTCAGTTTCTTTCCCAATGTCGATGTGCTCGATCCGCTGTGGATCGTCTTCCATCATAACATCTAGCCCTACTTGATTTTTTGAAAGAACTTGCAAGGTTATAGGGGTGATAAATTTTTGGGCTGAAGGAGTCATGAGGACCTTCACTTCAAAGCCCAATTTGGTTAGTTGGCTGGTAATATCAGCAGCCTTATAGGCAGAAATACTACCGGTAATCGCTAAAGTAATGTGTGTCATATGTTCCTTTTTATTTGATATAACGTAGGATAGCCTCTGCGATTTCTGTTTTCGTAGAAGCTTCTAGGACCTGATCATTTGTCACTAGATAGGCTTGATGCTGACCGTTTTGAATCTTGGTCAGATCATTAGCAACGATCATGCTGGCATGATTTTTAACGAGGCTTTCACGCGCTACCTGGATCAACTCTTCAGAAGAAACGTTGACTAATAGCTTAAAGCCGATCAGTTGAATGGCAGGGTTCCATTCTTTAACGAGCGAGATAATCTTGGGATTTTTCTTTAGAAAGAGTACTTGGTATTCTTCTTTGGAAGAGATTTTCGCTTCCTGATTTTCACGATGGATAAAGCTATGAAGGTCTTGAGCCTTCTCAACTTCCTCAAGTCCTGTCATGTAAACAGGCGTGTAGTCTGAAACAGCCATAGCGTGAATCAAAACCTGATGATGAGGGACTTCCGTTTTCATTTGTACGAGTAGTTCTTCGACATTCTGGATCAATAGAAGTCGAAGCTGTGGGTGAGGATCGGGTTTAAGCGCGGTAGGCGTTGTGATCAAGGTCACCTGATGCCCCTTAGCAAGAGCCATTTCTGCAAGGATTTTCCCTAGGCTCCCAGTGGAATGATTGGTGATCGAACGAACACTATCAATGGCTTCGCTGGTTCCGCCTGATGTAATTAAAATATGCATATGCTTATTTTACACAAAAAAGATACGTAAGTAAAGTTCTGAAGCTATTAGGATTAGCTATGTGTAGCCATAAAATTTAGATAAAAAACGAACGTTCGATTCAAAAGGTTGAAAAACTATGTTATTTTCGCGAATTTTAGGTATAATAGATCTATCAAATATAAAGGAGTCCCTTATGAAAACAGATATCGAAATTGCTCAAAGCATTGAACTCCAACCGATTGTGGACGTTGTTAAGAAAATTGGTTTGGTAGACGATGATCTTGAATTGTATGGAAAATACAAGGCGAAATTGAGCTTTGATAAGATTCGTGAAGTTGAGAAAAATCCAGTAGGAAAACTTATTTTAGTCACTGCGATCAACCCAACTCCAGCTGGAGAAGGGAAATCAACCATTACCATTGGTCTAGCAGATGCTTTGAATAAAATCGGTAAAAAAACCATGATTGCCATTCGCGAACCTTCTTTGGGTCCGGTTATGGGGATTAAAGGTGGTGCTGCTGGTGGTGGCTATGCCCAAGTTCTACCGATGGAAGACATCAATCTTCATTTCACAGGGGATATGCATGCGATCACAACGGCTAATAACGCCCTTTCAGCATTGATTGATAATCATTTGCACCAAGGAAATGAGCTAGGAATTGACCAACGTCGGATTATCTGGAAACGGGTAGTGGACTTGAATGACCGCGCTCTTCGTCATGTTTCTGTCGGTCTTGGCGGTCCTTTAAACGGAATTCCGCGTGAAGACGGTTTTGATATTACCGTTGCTTCTGAGATCATGGCCATCCTTTGCTTGGCGACAGATATTGAAGATTTGAAACGTCGTTTGGCCAATATTGTGATTGGTTATCGTTATGATCGTAGCCCGGTCTATGTCCGTGATTTGGAAGTAGAAGGGGCTCTTGCCTTGATTCTCAAAGATGCGATTAAGCCAAACTTGGTTCAAACCATTTATGGAACACCTGCCTTTGTTCACGGTGGACCATTTGCCAATATTGCTCATGGATGTAACTCTGTATTAGCAACGACGACAGCTCTTCATTTAGCTGACTATACGATTACAGAAGCAGGTTTTGGGGCTGACCTTGGCGCTGAAAAATTCCTCGATATTAAAACTCCAAACTTGCCTACATCACCAGATGCAGTCGTAATCGTAGCGACTCTCCGTGCTCTTAAGATGAACGGTGGAGTGACCAAGGATGCTTTGACTGAAGAAAATGTAGAGGCTGTTCGTGCTGGTTTTGCCAACTTGAAACGTCACGTTGAAAATATCCGTAAGTTTGGCATTCCTGCAGTGGTTGCCATCAATGAATTTATCACCGATACAGAAGCAGAAATTGCTGCTCTGAAAGAATTGTGTGCTGAAATTGATGTGCCAGTTGAACTTGCGAGCGTATGGGCGAATGGTGCTGACGGTGGAGTTGACCTTGCTGAAACTTTGGTTAAGACTATCGAAACAAGTCCAGCTAACTACACACGCTTGTATGATAACAACCTTTCTGTTGAAGAAAAAATTGAAAAGATTGTTACAGAAATTTACCGCGGTACGAAGGTAAATTTTGAGAAGAAAGCTAAGACACAAATTGCCCAAATCGTGAAAAATGGTTGGGATAAGTTGCCAATCTGTATGGCCAAAACACAATATAGCTTCTCTGATAATCCAAATGCCTTGGGAGCTCCTGAAAACTTTGAAATCACGATCCGTGAAGTGGTTCCAAAATTGGGAGCAGGCTTTATTGTCGCTTTGACTGGGGATGTGATGACCATGCCTGGTTTACCAAAACGTCCAGCTGCTTTAAATATGGATGTGGCTGCTGATGGAACAGCTATCGGTTTGTTCTAATAGCTAGATATCTAAAAACAACTTCTGTTCAAATGAGCAGAAGTTGTTTTGGTCTTGTTAATCAATCATTATTCAGTAAGGAGTTGGTACCTGATTTTTCGATAGATTATGATGAGCTGTAGGGTCATGGGAATCCAGATAAGGGGTTCGCAGAGAATGACCCCCATGTAGCCGGTGTGAGGAATAATCCACAGAACGAAGAAAATTTTTCCAAACAATTCAATAAAACTGGATGTGAGTGGGGTTAATTTTTTACCCATTCCCTGTAGGGCATTTCTCAGGATGATGAGACTCGACAAAATAGGATAAAAGCAAGAGCTGATCTGGAGATAAAGACTGGCATTTGCAATGAGATCAGGATTTGTCGAGCCGGAAATAAAGCTGGTTAAAGACGGACTTGTGAAGAATAGAAGAGCAGCAACCAAGACAGACCAAACCCAAGAAAGAAGGTTGGCAATGATAACGCCTTTTTTGATCCGCTGGAATTGCTTTGCGCCAAAATTCTGCGAGATAAAGGTTGTGATACTTGAGGCGATAGCTGTAATCGGTAAAACGGCAAAGGACATGATACGACGGGCTGCGACCTGTGCACTGATAATGGTTGTTCCAAGCTGATTAATAGCGGATTGGAGGATAACCGTTCCAATCGAAACGATGGAAGTCATGAGGCCCATAGCAAGGCCCTGACTTAGCAGATCCTGATAAAGCTCCTTGTCCCAAACAAAATCCTTGCGATGCGGGAGCAGAAAAGGGACCTTCTTACGAATATAGAGAAGACAAAGAAGGGCCGAAATACCCTGTGCAATAATGGTCGCAATTCCAGCGGATTGAACTCCGAGATGTAGTTGGGTAATAAAATATAGATCGAGTAGAATATTAAGAATGGCGGCGATAATCAGGAAATAGAGTGCCGCTAGACTATCGCCAACCGCTCTAAGAAGTCCAGCACAAAGATTATAGGCAAAGGTCACAGCCACACCATTAACAATGGTAGCGATATAGAGATAAGACTGAGACACAATTGCTGATGGGGTCCCTAAAAACTGGAGCAGTGGATAAAGTCCGACAGCGCCAATGAAGATCACGAAGAGACTGAGGATGCAACCAATAATAGCAGTTGCGGCGACTGATTTTCGTAATTGGTCTTCGTTTTTGGCCCCATAATTTCTCGCGATAATAATCCCCATCCCATTGCCAACACCAACAGCAAATCCAACGATCAAATCAAATATGGCAGAGGTTGCTCCAACGGCAGCCAATGATTTTTGACCTAAAAAACGCCCTACAATCATAACATCCGAGGTATTGTAGAGTTGTTGAAAGATATTGGACATAAGAATAGGAAAGGCGAAACTCAAAAGAGCGGGTAAAATAGGGCCATCTATGAGGTCCACACGTTGAATTCTTTTCATAGTGTCATTATACCAACTTCAGCAACCAGCGACAAGCGTCGATAGTTGAAGGCCCTTACATTTTTTGGTATAATCAGGACAGAAAAGGAGGCTTTTATGAGCTTAACCAGCCAATTAATCACGGAAACGTTCCCAGATCTGGACAAGGTCGAGAGGCTGAATATCGAGGCATTCCCAGAAGAAGAGCGAGTCCCTTTGTCGGAATACCTGCGTTATACGGACAATGACGATGCTAATTTTTTTGCTTTTTATAACGAAGAAGAATTTGTAGGATTTGCTTTTTCTATCTATAACCAGAAAGCTTTTTATGTTAGCTTCTTTGCCATTATGCCCCACCTACGTAGCCACGGTTATGGTCAAGAAATCATTGAAAAATTGGTAGAATTTTACCAAAGAACCATGATACTTGAAGTGGAACGTTTAGATGAAGAATGTGACAATCTAGAGCAACGCCAGTCTCGGATGGATTTCTATAAGCGAAATGGATTTAAAACTGCTAATGCCTTTTTAGAATACGAAGGACTGAGCTTTGAAATTCTCTATCGGGGTGATCACTTTGATGAAGAGGCTTATCGCGATATTTTCCATAAATTGCAGAAAGAAAATTATTTTGACTTCCGTATTAAATATAGACGCTTTAGTGATCACTAGACAAGAAGGAGGCTGGGACAAAAGTCCTAGCCTCTCAATTATTTTTGGATTGTCGAGCAAGACGCAGTGGTTGAGTGGGCTC
>CAKPZX010000061.1 GCA_934215455.1 uncultured Streptococcus sp. | reverse complement strand
AAGTCTTACTTCGCATGCTACTTGCTAGTTTTCTCATAGCAGCTAACTGGTTGATTTATATCTATGCTGTGGGTCATAGGCAAGCGACGCAGGCTAGCCTGGGCTATTACATTATGCCTATTGTTTCTATCTTGTTCGCTCTTATTTTTCTTCGTGAATCTCTGAGCAGAACCATGTGGGCAGCAGTAGTCTTAGCTTTTATAGGAGTCTTAGTTCTTGTTGTCAATACAGGAAAACTTCCCATGGTTTCTTTGGGGCTAGCTCTGAGCTTTGGTTTCTACGGTCTCATCAAAAAAGGAGTTAGGCTCTCCAGTGACGTAGCCATGCTAGTAGAAAGTGGTTTGCTACTCCCTTTTGTAGTCATCTATCTCATTTTCTTTTCTCCAGAATCATTTTCTTCCTATTCGATCATGGAAATGTTTCTCCTAGCCATCTCAGGTGTAGTGACGGCTGTTCCCTTACTTTGCTTCTCGGAAGCAGTCAAAAGGGCACCGCTTAACCTTATTGGTTTCATCCAGTATCTTAATCCTACGATTCAACTTCTCGTAGCCATCCTCATTTTTGGTGAGACGGTCAGCTTTGGAGAGTTGAAAGGCTTCCTCTTTATCTGGATGGCCATACTAGTCTTTGTAACTGGCCAAATAGTAACATTTCGTAGAAGTTCCTGATAGCTATCAGGAACTTTTTATGATGTTGTCCTAAAAATGAGCCAAGTTTATCTGACAATTTTAGAACTTTAAGATATAATAGTAGTATTAGATTAAAATAGCGGAGAATTTTATGCGAAAAATGAAAAAGCTAGTGGGCTATCTGATTCTGCTCGCTATCCCAGTTGCCATCGCTGCAGGCTTGTTTATCTTTAACGGTTCGGGCTATCGCTTGTCAGAACAAGATGCGGCAGACATTGCTTACAAAAATGCAGGTGTCAAAACTTCTGAGATTTCTCAATCAACAGTTTCGAAAGCACGTTCTGGGCTTCACGGAAGTTATGAGATTAGTTTCACAACGTCAGACAACCATTTTGAGTATACGATTGACGGTCAGTCAGGATCTATTTTGAAACATAAGAGTGACCATCCAACATCTAAGGATGAAGATGATGCTCAAAAAGGTGAAGAACCTAAAGACGAGACTCAAACTAGTGAAAGCAAGGAAGAGACAGCAGTATCTAAAGAAACTGCACAAACGACAGCTCTTAACCATGCTGGCCTAGCTGAGGGTTCTGTGACAAACTTGAAAACAGACTTGAAGACTGAAGGAGACGGTAAGGTTTACAATATCAGCTTTGATTATGCGGCTAGCGGTCTACGTTATAAATATGCGGTAAATGCGGATTCAGGAGCTATCGTAGCCTATACGACTGAGTATCTGACAGGGGCTGCGACTCCTGCTCAGTAGGTCGCAGATAGAGTGAAAGCTCTCCTTATCATTGAGGAAAATCCTTGCAATTTCTCTGAAATGGTGTAAACTTAAAGTGAAAACGGTAACAGTAGTTGTAAAAGTTGCCGTAGAATCAAGGAGGCTTTGACCATGAAAGAATTCCAAGCATTTAAAGACACGCTTAGCAATAAGGCTCTCAAAGCCATTTACGAAGAAAGTAAATTGGAAGTCCAAAACGAAACAACTGAAGGTACAGAAGCCTTCTCACTAGCCTTGGCAACCCAAATGGCTATAAATCTACTCGAAAGCTATGAAAAATGGCTAAAAGAAGAAAGAGCTAAGGAAGAAAAATAAGATGAAATCCTTGTCGGAAGACAGGGATTTTTCTTGTGAGGACACATTTTTCTATCTTCCTTTCACACGATAAGTTTGGAGTTTAGAAGTTCTCCTTTAAGCTTCATGATCACATTATTAGTCCAATCGAGATTTGATACCTTTTGGGTTTCTTATCTCAACGTCTCCTTATAATTTCATTTGTCTTGAGATTAAAAATGTGATAGAATAAGACCATTCAGAGGTGCTTTGAAGCCCATTTGTCACAGGAAGCGGTGGTACTGAGAAATCCGCACAAATGTCAAAGCTGGTTGCTGATGGTCAAATTGAATCAAGAAAGCTGTGAGTGGTTACCACTCAAAACTGGGTGGTACCGCGGATACACATTCGTCCCTGTCATGGATATGACAGGGATTTTCTATAGCTTTTAAAGAACCAAGATCGAAGGTCGCAGGTGAATTTAGAGATATTGATGCAGACAGAGCGAAAGCGAGGTCTACGTTGCTATCAGAGGAGGGTGACATGAAGCAATCTTTTGAGACCAGTAAATTGTACTATGGTTTTCCCATTTTTATCTTGGGTTACCAGGACCAGACCTATGGCTATAATGTGACGACTTGTAGTTCTTCTTATAGTCTAGGAGATTGGCTCGTTATAGGGGTCGGTAGTGAGGAAAATGCGGCAGACCAGATTAAACATTATCAGAAGTTCACAGTGAATATTCCTGATGAAAGTTTTATACTGGAGATGGAGCAGGCTGGTTTTATTAGTCATCGTGAGAAGATTGCTAAACTCGGCATAGATTTTCAACCTTCTGATTTGACACAAGCACCTATCCTGGATGCCTGTCCAGTCGTTCTGGATTGTGAGGTTGACAGAATTATTGAGGAAGATGGTATCTGTCATATCTTTGCTAAGATCCTAGACCGCCTTGCTGATCCGGATTTGCTAGATGACAGGGGCCATTTCCGTAACGATTCTTTTGCACCGACTTACTTTATGGGTGATGGTCATAAACGTGTCTATCGCTATCTGGATAATCGAGTGGATCCCATGGGAAGCTTCATCAAGAAAGCGAGGAAGAAGGATGACAAGGGCTGAGTTGCCAGAACGAATTGAAACGGAGCATTTGGTCTTACGAGTCCGTACAGTGGCAGATGCAGAGGGTATCTATGCCTATGCAAATCTCCCGGAAGTCTCCTATCCAGCAGGCTTTCCACCCGTCCAGACCTTGGAAGACGAGATTTATTACCTAGAACATATCCTTCCTGAGCGCAATGAACAGGACAATCTCCCAGCTGGGTACGGTATTGTGGTTAAAGGAACGGATACGATCATCGGCTCTGTTGATTTCAATCACCGTCACGAAGACGATGTGCTGGAAATTGGCTATACCTTGCACCCAGACTATTGGGGGCAAGGCTATGTACCCGAAGCAGCGCATGCCTTGATTGATCTAGCTTTTAAAGAATTGGGCCTTCACAAGATAGAACTGGTCTGCTTTGGATACAATGTCCAAAGTCAACGAGTCGCAGAGAAACTTGGTTTCACTCTTGAAGCTCGAATCCGAGACCGCAAAGATGCCCAAGGCAATCGTTGTGACAGTCTCATATATGGTATACTGAAGAGTGAGTGGGAGGAGATGGATGAATTTGACTAGCGAACAAATCGTCTCTATTGTGAGTGCAGTTGGGATAAGCGCAATCGTCAGTGCAATAATTACGTTTGTTCAAAATAACAAAAAGAACAATTTGGATTTTGTTACAAAAGAACGATCAGAATGGCGAAAAAAATTAAAAGAAATATTATCAGAATTAAGTGATGGAGGTGATAAGAACTCTGCCATAATCAAGTTGAAATCAGAAATAAATCCATATGGGAAAAATATGGAGTTTAAGAATACCAAGACGTATTATATGAAAGATGGGCATATTTGGGATTTGCTAGATGGTAAAGATGATGTTGATTTTGATAGGTTAGGATTCTATATTGGATTACTATTAAAATTTGATTGGGAACGTTCAAAAAGTGAAGTGAGATTTAAACCTACTAAGGGGGTAAATCGAGTGATGAATTTCCTTCTGTTTTTCTCATCTCTTTATTGTATTTATCTATCTAGTAATTTTTTGAGTCACAAAACTAATTTCCCAAATGAAATGAATTTTATAATGAGTGTTGTTGTGTTTTTTTTAATTTTACTACAGCCATTTGTAACAGATACTACTATTTCAAATTCATCTGAAAATCAAAAAAAACAATTCTGGTTATTTATTATATTTTATACGTTACCGTATATTTATATAACATGGAATCTAATCCATAAATTTAACTTAGGTAGATCCTCTTGGGTTATTAGTGTTATGTTAATTTTTGTGTATGAAATCTTTTATTTATATCTACTTAGTACTTATGAAGATACCTATATCAGAGAAATAAAAAGATCTTTAAGGCCAAAAAGTAAAAAATACCAATTAGGAGTTAAGCTTATAAACCAAATAAGAGATAGAGAAGACAAGTTAAATCGGTATGAATATGATACTACAACTATTAATTCACTAAATAAACGTTTAAAAAAATTAAAAAGAAAATCAACAAAATTAAGGAAACCACGAGAATGTATGTTGCACCCTATTTTATTTTATAGATACAGGAAAAATAGGAAACGAATTATTAGAGAAGTAAAAAAATTGATAAGGAGAAACTAATGTCTAAAGAACTTTCACCTAAATACAATCCAGCTGAGGTTGAGGCTGGTCGTTACCAAAAATGGCTTGACGAAGATGTTTTCAAGCCTTCAGGCGATAAAAAGGCTAAGCCTTATTCAATCGTTATTCCACCACCAAACGTAACTGGTAAACTTCACCTTGGTCACGCTTGGGATACGACTTTGCAAGATATCATCATCCGTCAAAAACGTATGCAAGGTTTCGATACGCTTTGGCTTCCAGGTATGGACCACGCAGGTATTGCCACTCAAGCTAAAGTAGAAGCGCGTTTGGCTGAAGACGGCATCTCCCGTTATGACCTTGGTCGTGAAAAATTCCTTGATAAAGTCTGGGAATGGAAAGACGAGTACGCCTCAACTATCAAGCAACAATGGGGTAAGATGGGTCTTTCTGTAGACTACTCTCGTGAGCGTTTCACACTTGACGAAGGTCTTTCAAAAGCGGTTCGTAAGGTCTTTGTAGAACTTTACAAGAAGGGTTGGATCTATCGTGGTGAATTTATCATCAACTGGGATCCAAAAGCTCGTACAGCCCTTTCTGATATCGAGGTTATTCACAAGGATGTCGAAGGTGCCTTCTACCACATGAACTACATGTTGGAAGACGGTTCACGTGCCCTTGAAGTAGCAACAACTCGTCCTGAGACTATGTTTGGGGATACTGCCGTAGCGGTTAACCCAAATGATGACCGTTATAAAGACTTGATTGGTAAAAATGTTATCTTGCCAATCTTGAACAAGCCAATCCCAATCGTTGGGGACGAACACGCAGACCCTGAGTTTGGTACTGGTGTGGTTAAAATCACACCTGCCCATGACCCTAATGACTTCTTGGTTGGTCAACGTCATAACTTGCCACAAGTCAACGTTATGAATGATGATGGTACCATGAATGAATTGGCTGGCGAATTCAACGGTATGGACCGCTTTGAAGCACGTAAGGCAGTTGTTAAGAAATTGGAAGAAATCGGTGCCCTTGTTGAAATCGAGAAAATGACTCACTCAGTTGGTCACTCAGAACGTACAGGTGTGCCTGTTGAGCCACGTTTGTCTACACAATGGTTCGTTAAGATGGATCAATTGGCGAAAAATGCCATCGCAAACCAAGACACAGACGACAAGGTTGATTTCTACCCACCTCGTTTCAACGATACCTTCCTTCAATGGATGGAAAATGTTCACGACTGGGTAATCTCTCGTCAGCTCTGGTGGGGTCACCAAATCCCTGCTTGGTACAATGCTGAGGGTGAAATGTACGTTGGCGAAGAAGCACCAGAAGGTGACGGATGGAAACAAGACGAAGATGTCTTGGATACTTGGTTCAGTTCTGCCCTCTGGCCATTCTCAACTATGGGTTGGCCTGACGTGGAAGCAGAAGACTTCAAACGTTACTTCCCAACTTCAACCTTGGTAACAGGTTACGATATCATCTTCTTCTGGGTGTCTCGTATGATCTTCCAATCATTGGAATTCACAGGACGCCAACCATTTAAGAATGTCCTTATCCACGGCCTTATCCGTGACGAGCAAGGACGTAAGATGTCTAAGTCACTCGGTAACGGGATTGACCCAATGGATGTTATCGAGAAATACGGTGCCGATGCTCTTCGTTGGTTCCTTTCAAACGGTTCTGCACCAGGTCAAGACGTGCGTTTCTCTTACGAGAAAATGGATGCGTCTTGGAACTTCATTAACAAGATTTGGAACATCTCTCGCTACATCCTCATGAACAATGAAGGTTTGACCTTGGATGCGGCGCGTGAAAATGTAGCCAAAGTGGCTGCTGGCCAAGCAGGTAATGTTACAGACCGCTGGATTCTCCACAACCTCAACGAAACGATCGGAAAAGT
Source organism: uncultured Streptococcus sp. (assembly GCA_934215455.1). Classification (GTDB taxonomy): domain Bacteria; phylum Bacillota; class Bacilli; order Lactobacillales; family Streptococcaceae; genus Streptococcus. Next base: position 237 of record CAKPZX010000061.1, on the reverse strand, counting down.
CACTGAAAACTTTGACAAGTTCGAATTTGGTGTAGCTGGTCACATCCTCTACAACTTCATTTGGGATGAGTTTGCGGATTGGTATGTTGAGTTGACTAAGGAAGTGCTTTACAGCGATAACGAGGATGAAAAAGTTATCACTCGTTCTGTCCTTCTTTACACTTTGGACCAAATCTTGCGTCTCCTTCACCCAATCATGCCATTCGTAACTGAAGAAATCTACGGCCAAATCTCTGA
>CAKPZX010000060.1 GCA_934215455.1 uncultured Streptococcus sp. | reverse complement strand
CGAGCAAGACGCAGTGGTTGAGTGGGCTCTACTACGCTGATTTCATCAGCTTTTACAGCCCTACTCAACTGTGCGGGGGTGGGAAAACGAACTCTTTTTAACTAGTCAGAGTTCTTTCCCACTCCCTTTTTTCTGCAATTTTTTCGAATGGTATAAGTGAGGGGATTCCCTACACGAAATCATTGGAGGTTGCTATGAAAAAACGACACGAGTATGTATCGCCCACCTTGGATTTAATGGCAAAAAAGATTTTTAGTCTACCGGATGTGACAGCGAAATTCATCCGCGAAGTATTGGATCTGCCAGTAGAGTCCGTTGAGATTTTAGAAGGAGACCAGATCCATGAGCAGGGGTTTTTAGGAGATCTTCCTTTTGAAACATCCGTTGATGTGAGAGCAAGACTAGATAGTGGGCTTGAAGTGATCATTGAGATTCAAGTTTTGAAGCAAGAGTATTTCCTGAATCGTTTCCACTATTATTTAGCCAATCAACTGGTAGAAAATGTCCAACGCAAGCGAAAGAAAGGAGCGACCCATTCTATGTACCAGGAGCTGGAGCCGGTCTATGGGATCGCTATCTTGGAGCGAAGTATTTTTCCTCATTTAGATTCACCTGTCAATGTCTATGAAATGCGCCATACGGTAGATGGGACACCTCTTTATAGCTCTCGCAAGGATGGAGTGGCGCACAATATGTTAAAGGTTGCCTTTTTAGAGTTGGATAAGTATAATGAAAGTAGAGATACGGAGTTGAATGCTCACTGGAGACAATGGCTTGAATTTTTTGGCAATCGCCCATTCAGTCATCAACCAGATCAAGTGATCGAGCAGGCAGAATTACTCCTGATCCCATCAAATTGGACAAGGGAGGAAAAAGAAATGATTGATGAACGGATTCGTATCAGAGAAAATTGGGAAATGAGCATGGATACCTTTCGGAAAGAACAACTGGAAGCTGGTTTTCAGAAAGGGTTGAAAAAAGGTCTTGAACAGGGATTGGAACAAGGTAGACAAGAAGGCATGGAGTTGGGAGTTCAAGCTGGTCAGCAGTCTCTGATTCAAAAACTATCTTTGAAGGGAATGAGTATCGAGATGATTGCTAAAATGACGGATTTATCTAGCGAATCCATCAAAAAAATGTTGGCTACTGATTCGTCTAACGAGGAGTAGTAGCGCGAACAGAATTTTGGGAACAATGAAACTTCGAGAATTACCTTGCTGAGAAAAAAGTAGTTCTAAAATGGATTGTAAAGATCGTCTAGGGCTCGTTTTTAATGGATCTTGATCCTCTACAGATTTATACGGTTATGATTTATTGAAGGTTGGACGCTTTTGTCTAACCTTTTTTTCTCACTCCTCTTGGCTCTCCCTTAGTGAAATGAAATAAAAGTTTAAAAAATCCAAGTTGTAACGCTTGACATTACATTATGATCGTGTATAATAGCTATTGTAACAAATAATCTTACAACAATAGAGGAAACAACTATGAAAAACATTTTATTTATTGTCGGATCCCTTCGTCAAGGATCTTTTAACCACCAAATGGCTAAGAAAGCAGAAAGTCTTCTGGAAGGAAAAGCAACGGTGACTTACTTGGACTATAAGGACATCCCAATGATGAACCAAGATTTGGAAACACCAACCTTGCCAGCTGTACAAGCAGCGCGTGATGCGGTTCTTGCTGCGGATGCCATCTGGATCTTCTCGCCAGTCTATAACTTTGCTATTCCAGGTGTAGTGAAAAACCTGATCGACTGGCTTAGCCGTGCCCTGGACCTGTCAGAAACTCGTGGTCCATCTGCCCTTCAAGATAAGATCGTAACGGTTTCTTCAGTAGCCAATGCCGGACACGAACCAATGTTTGCGGCTTACCAAGCGCTCTTGCCTTTCGTTCGAACTCAAGTAGTTGGAGAGTTTACTGGAACAACCGTTAACCCAGAAGCTTGGGAAACAGGTGAATTAATCTTGACGGACGAAGCAGTGGAAGGACTGAAAAAACAAGCACAAGCTCTATTAGAAGCATAAGAAAAAGCTGAGACAAAGGTCTCAGCTTTTTTAGATACTAAAGAGTTGTCCAAAGAAATAGGTTACTCCCATGGTAAGGAGGCCAATGATGAGGTTGCGAAGCATGGCTGGCTTGGTTGGTGCTTTTCCCAGTTTTGCACTGGTATAGCCAGTGAAGATCAAAGATAATCCAACAACGAAGACCGTCACCGGAATGCGATAGGCAGCTGGAAAGAGAATGATAGAGAGCATTGGAGGAAGGGAACCAACCGAAAAAGCAAGGAAGCTAGAGGCAGCAGCATGCCAAGGATTGGTAAACTCCTCGTATTCGATACCATATTTCTCTTCGACCAGGGCTTTGAGTGGATGTTTCAGAAAGGCCCGTTCTGTCAAAATCTTTGCGGAAGTTTCGCATTCTCCATTTTGAAGATAAGCGTGGTAGAGAGATTCTCTCGCTAACTTGGGATCGCGATCCAACAAGGCTTGTTCGCGGTTCACAGCGGCTTCTTCCGTGTCTTTTTGTGTGGAAACAGAGACATACTCACCGCCCGCCATCGAAAAGGCACCTGCTAGAATCGCCGATAAGCCAGATAGGAAAATGATCCAGATGTTTGATGTGGCACTGGCTACCCCAATCACCACCCCAGCAATAGAAATGATTCCATCATTGGCCCCGAGAACAGCGGCTCTCAAGATATTCAATCGGTCGTTAAATGATTCATCTACTCCATGTTTCATTTCAGTCATACAATGTCTCCTTTATCTTATTTAGAATGATTATAAATAAAACACAAAAAGAAAGCAAGGATTTCAACTCAAATTATAAAAGTTCGACAATTTAATGAAATTTAAGTTATAATCTTTGGCATTGTAAGTAAAAAAGAAAGAATAGGGCATACGTCTATTCTAGCAAGGTTTATTTAGCGGTAGTGTCCTTACCTTTCAAGATCCTGATGGCATTGTCACACGGGTCAGAAAAGGAGAATAAAAAAACAGCAAATCTTGCTGTTTTTGATGAGATAAATTAGTCTGTTTCATTTTCTTTTCCCACAACCCAAAATAAGAGAAGGAGTTGGAAGATTCCTAAGGCAAATAGAACCATAAAACCGTTGCGACTTCCTTTAGCAGTGGCTTGGGTGAAGTCCATCTTTTGATTGGCTTGGCTCATGGCAACGATCAGTGAAGCCAGGGTTGTTCCGACAGCACCTGCAAATTGTTGCAGAGTGTTAAAGATCGCGTTCGCATCGGGTTGCTCTTCCAGAGAGAGTTGTTTTTGTCCGTTGGTCATGATATTGCCAAAGGCCAATCCCATACCGGTCATGAAGATCATGTAAAAGATGAGAATCAAGCCATTTGTCAGCTTCAGGCCAAAGAGGGTGAAGTGGAAATGGGCCAGAAGGATTAAAGCAGCTCCAAGGAGAATCGGTTTACGGGCGCCCAACTTATCTAGAATGAGACCAGAGAAGGGAGCAAAACCAGCCCCAATGATGGCTCCTGGAAGCAGCATCAAGGCTGCAAGTGTGGTACTCGAGTGGTTGACCAATTGGACATAATTGGGCAAGAGGAAACTCATGGCCAGAGAACCTAATTGAAAAGTGAAAAAGGCAAGAACATGGCCAGTGAGGAGAGGATTTTTTAAGATGGCAAGGTTGATAATGGGAGTCTCCAACTGATTGGACCGCCAGACTAAGAGAACGAGTCCCAAGAACCCGATCACCAGCCAACCAAGGACAGAAAAACTAAAGAAAGCATGATCAGAAAGACCGTGAATCCCTAAAATCAAGCCTAAAAATGAAGCAATAATGGCGAGAAGGCTCATGATATCAAGCGTTTCTCGTTTGACTTTACTGATTTGTTCAATGGAGCGAAGCCCTGCAACCAGTGAAGCTAGAAGGATCGGGAATTGAACCAAAAAGATGGACCGCCAACCGAAGTTAGCCGTCAAGAGACCACCGACAGTAGGCCCAATGGCGGGAGCGATGGCTGTGATCAGGGTACCCACTCCCATCATGAGACCGATCTTGCGTTTTGGGACCTGCTCTAAAATGATATTAAACATCAGAGGAAGGGCAAAACCAACCCCCATTCCTTGGACCAAGCGACCCAAAACCACAAAGCCAAAACTAGGAGCTAGGAAGTCAATGAGAACACCTAAAACAGATAGGAGATTTCCAACTAAAAAGATGGACTTCATTTTAAAAGAGCGCTTGAGGTAGGCAGATAAGGGGACTACACAGGCAACCACTAGAAGATAGATGGTGGTGACCCACTGGACGGTTGCGGTATTGATCTCAAATTCCTTCATCAATATTGGGAAGGTGATATTCATGGCAGTTTCTCCAGCCACCCCGCAAAAGGAAAGGATCCCTGTTGCAAAAATAGCATATAGGACCTTGGCTGAAATTTTTTCTTGTGACATCGGTGTCTGATTCCTCCTAAATCTTCCTAAAGATATGGACTATGGTATAAAAATCATGGTTACGATCTGATTTTCCGTCAGCTCCAATCGCTATGAGCATAGCAGGACCGACGGTAACCTGATTCATCGTTTTGTTAGCTAACAAATAGTATAGAGGAAATGAAGACCCCTGTCAAAGAATTTTTGAAAAATTGTGAAAATTTTAAAAGTGTTCTCAAAAGATGCTGCTTCTAAAAACGAAAGGAAAGGCTCGCCACTATGGTATAATAAGAAGAAAGCAGTAAACGTGAATAAGTCAATCAACTCGAACAGGAGGCCCCATGACCAAGTATTTAGTCCAGAAGTTTTTCTGGTTACGAGAAAAAAGTTTGATTCAAATTTCCCAGAAAACTCTGGTTTCCTTATTTCCTTTTTTTCTATTTTCAGGAATCATTCGGGTGATCGCCTTATCGGTCTTCTCCGATCGAGGCTATATCCATCAGCTCTTTTCGATGGATAGTTGGTTGCCGTGGGATCAAGCTATTAGTCAAGTCCTTATCAATTTTTCTAATTTTTTAGGAGGTCTGGCAGGACCTTTAGCGACTTATTTCGCTGGGAAATATACAGCTGGGCATTACGGCCGAAGTACGGGGACAGCCGGCGTGACTGCTCTTTTGGTCAGCTTGATTGTAGGGTCTCAGGAATTGTTGGTGGGACCACTCCATGATGGGCAACTGACACGCATTAACTTACCTGCGACGACTAATATCCTCTTAGCCATTGTTTTAGGCTATCTAATCGGACAGATCTTTCGGCTATCTAAAGCCAGTGACGATCAGATTGTGGACAAAGACTTTATCTATCAGCCCAAGACTGTGCGTCCCATTTTCTTATCCTTAGTTCTAGGGGTCAGCCTCAATCTTCTTGTGGTTCTTGGGAACCAATTTAATATTTTTCAGACTATCCGACAGTTCTTGGCTTCTCTAACGGTAAGCAGTCATCATCTCTTGTCCACCTTTGTCATGGGACTATTTGGTGGGCTATCTGCTTGGTTTGGAAATAGTCAAGCCTTTGCCTTGAACTCAATTGCGGATGATAACTTTGCTTTGGAAAATCTCACCTACGCTGTGACACATCATACAACGACAGGCATTCCTCATCTCTATACCTTGACCAATTTGTACCGCAGTTTTGGTCTGGTGGCTGGTGTCGGCGCTGTCCTAGCGCTTTTGGTTGCAATCTTATTGGTTTCACGAAGTCAAAAGGACAAGAAAGTCAGCCTTCTCAGTCTGTTTCCAAGTCTCTTTAACAATGGGGCTTCCTTCATGGTAGGCATACCAGTCCTTCTCAACCTCCTATATGTGATTCCCTTCTTATTGATCCCCTTGGTGAATATGGGAATAGCAGCTCTAGCTTTGTGCTTCAAGCTGATGCCTGCAGCCGTCTATCCAGTGCCAGATGGGACGCCGAGTCTTCTCTATGCTTTTATTGGAACCGGAGGAAGTTTGAGGGCTTTAGCTGTCAGTATCCTTTGTTTTGCCATCGATGTGCTCCTTTATCTACCATTTGTCCGCATGGGAAATCGTATCCGAAAAGATTTAAAAGTGAAAGGAGAAAGCGATGAAACAATCTAAAAAAACAGCAATCGTCCTTACTTTGGTCAGTCTTTTCTTAATCGCTTTAGCCATTCCTTCTTATAGCTGGACTCGGACCAATGTTTCAAAAATTGAGAAATTTTATAATTCAAAATTGTCTCCCATCATCATGATCCCGGGAAGCTCTGCGACAGAGAACCGCTTTGATGGCTTGGTGACCAAGCTCAACCAAGACCGCCAAGGAACCAAACACAGTCTACTTAAGGTTAAGGTTTGGAATGATGGGCATATCACCTATAGTGGTAGTATTGATGCCAAGGACAATGAGCCGGTAATTGTGGTTGGTTTTGAAAATAACAAAGATGGCTATAGCAACATTAAAAAGCAAGCCAAACTCTTTAATCAAGCCTTCGAAGCCCTTCAAGAAAAATACAATTTTAATAATTTTAAAGGATTGGGTCATTCCAACGGTGGCTTGATTTATACAGCCTTTATTGAAAATTATCTGGGGGATTATGATGTGGATCTCAAGACCCTCATGACCATCGGAACTCCCTACAATTTCACGGAGACCAATATCAAAAATAAATCTGAGATGTTGGCCGATTTTATCAAGGGAAAAGATGCTATCCCCACAACCCTTCATATGTATTCAGTAGCAGGGACCATTACCTATGATTCAGATGAGTTGGTCCCAGATGCCAGTGTCTCTGCTGGGAAATATATCTATCAAAACCAAGCAGCTAGCTATACGGAGATTACGGTGACGGGGGAAGATGCCCAGCACTCGGACCTTCCAACCAATGATGAGGTGGTTGCCTTGGTGAAAGAGCATATTGAAAGTCAAACGGATCGT
>CAKPZX010000059.1 GCA_934215455.1 uncultured Streptococcus sp. | reverse complement strand
CAGCCCTACTCAACTGTGCGGAGGTGGGACGACGAAATCGAATTCTAACGAATTACCGATTTCTGTCCCACTCTCTAAATGTATTTCTTATTGTTCCACAGCTTGAGCTGCTGTGATCAAGGTCAATTTGTAAACGTCATCTGCATTACATCCACGAGAAAGGTCATTGACTGGTTTGTTCAACCCTTGCAATACTGGACCTACCGCCGCAAAGCCACCAAGACGTTCTGCCATCTTGTAACCAATATTACCTGCTTCAATACCAGGGAAGATAAAGACATTGGCTTGTCCTGCCACCTTGCTTCCTGGAGCTTTCAAGGCTGCAGTTGCAGGAACAAAGGCTGCGTCAAATTGCAATTCTCCATCAATTTCAAGATCTGGACGAAGTTCATGAGCAAGCTTAGTTGCTTCAACAACCTTATCAACACTTTCACCGAAACCAGATCCTTTTGTTGAATAGCTCAACATAGCAATTTTTGGATCAATACCAAACATCTTGGCTGTGATAGCTGAATTGATAGCAATTTCGGCTAATCCTTCAGCATCTGGATTGATGTTGATGGCACAGTCCCCGAACAAGTAGCGTTCAGATCCACGAACCATAAGGAAAGCCCCTGAAGTACGTTTTACATTTGGACGAGTTTTGATAATTTGAAGAGCCGGACGAACAGTTGCGGCTGTTGAGTGAATCGCACCAGATACCATCCCATCAACGATTCCCATATGTACCAACATGACACCAAAATAGTTAACGTCGTCTTTCAAGACTTGACGCGCTTCTTCTTCTGTCATTTTACCCTTACGACGTTCTACCAAGGAAGCTACCATTTCTTCAAAACCTGGATAAGAATGAGGATCGATGACTTCATATCCATCCAAAACCCCTTCGATTTCAAGATAAATCCGAATTTTATCCGGATTACCAAGCAAGATAGGGGTTACTTCTGTCTCGTTCACAATGCGTTTTGTCGCTTGGAGGATACGAGGTTCTTCACCTTCTGGTAATACAATACGTGCATTCTTACCAACGAGGTTGGCTTTGAGATTTTCGAAAACTTCCATGAGTTTTACTCCTTTTAATAATTAATAACTAGTTTGAAGCTGTGTTAATACAGCTTGGAAATCTGGAGGCAGTGGACTTTCTATGACCAATTCTTCCTCTAGAAATGGATGATAATAGGATAGACGATGACAATGAAGGGCTTGGCGCTCAATGCCGTCTTCTATACTGCCGCCATAGAGATCATCTCCCAAAAGCGGAAAACCAATATGGGAAAAATGAACGCGGATCTGATGGGTTCGACCTGTGTGTAACTGAATATCCACTAGGTGAATATCACCAAAAGATTGAACAACCTGGTAGCTAGTATGGGCATACTTGCCACCTTTAGCTACCTTGCGGGTGATAATTGACTCTTCATCACGCGCAATCGGAGCAATAATCTCTCCGACAGGATCAAGCTTCCCAGATCCCTTGACCAAGGCATAATAGCGTTTCTGAATCGTTTTAGACTGCAATTGCTTATCCAAGCGGGCATGGGCATAGCCATGTTTGGCAAAGAGCATAACGCCACTTGTATCCTTGTCCAGGCGAGTGACAATGTGAACCTGCTGGTTCTCGTAGCCTTGTTTCACATAGTAGCCTTTTACAAAATTGGCTAAGGTATTGGAATGAATCGCACTTGGAATCGAGGCAATGCCAAAGGGTTTGTTTAAAACCAAAAAATGATCATCTTCAAACAAAATATCCAAAGGCCGATCCATAGGTTTTAGGGTTTCAAAACCTTCTTCTGCCGGAATATCAATGACCAAGCGATCCCCAATATCCAACAGATAGATCGCATTCTCCGGACGTCCATTGACAAGGATCTGGCCACCACGAAACTTAATCTTTGCTAAGAGCCCCTTAGAAACCTCATGCTTTTTCAGGAAGGTCTTAACCTTGACATGCTCATCGACAATGAATTCAAATCTCATTCCCTATCATCTCCGATAAAGGCATCCTTGACCCGATTCCAGAAACTGGTGTGACTGGAACTTGCCACAAAATTAATCTTATGGTTGTCAATCTGGTATTCTACCTTTGCAATATTGCGGTAAGAATAGGTTGAATTGTCAACAGAGATAATGTGGAAGCCAGGTCTCGTCGGTGTAATCTCGATCTTATCCTTTTTAGGGACAATAACAGAAGAACCCAAGGTACGATAGACACGATTGTTGAGACTGGCGATCTCAGCGATCTGTAGCGCCTCAATAGTTGGGTGAAGGACTGCTCCTCCCAAGGATTTGTTGTAAGCCGTACTTCCTGTAGGAGTCGAAACGGTAATCCCGTCTCCTCTGAAGCGCTCAAAATCCACTCCATTAATCGTGAGATCGGCAACCATGGTCCGATCGCTTCTCTTAATCGTCACTTCGTTCAAAGCTCTCATGGTACGGGTTTCCCCATTTTCGAAAGTAATCTTGACATTCAAAATAGGGTAAGAAACCTTAGCGCCTGTATCATATTTTAAGTTCTCAACCAGCTTATCGATTTCACTGTCTAAGTAATCCGTATAGAATCCTAAGTGTCCGGTATGGACGCCAACAAATCGCACCCGATCCAACTGGTGTTCATACTTGTGAAAGGCTGATAACAACATCCCATCGCCACCAATTGAAATCACAATATCCGGGTGCTTCTCCGTCAAAATAAAATTATTTTTCCGAAGCTTGTAGCGCAACTGCTGAAAAACCTCTTCACTTTGACGCTTGCGATTGCGAATAATGGATACTTTTTTACCTGTAGTCTTCATCTGTGTCATCACTATTTCCAACGCCATCATTTAACTTACGATGAAGTGGATCAAACAGGGCTTGAGCCTCCTGAATCGCATCCCGAATTGCTCCCATCTCTTCATCCAAGAGATAGGCCAGGTTTGCTGTCGTCTCTAAGCGTTTTTTGATCTCGTCTGGAAAGTCTCCTTTATATTTATAATTGAGCGAGTGTTCAATGGTTGCCCAAAAATTCATGGATAAGGTCCGAATTTGAATCTCTGCTAAGATCGTTTCATTTCCATCAATGGTATCGACTGGATACTCGACCACGACGTGGTAACTCCGGTAGCCACTTGATTTCTTGTGGCGAATGTAATCTCGCTCTTGGACCACGCGCATATCCTGCCGTTGTCTCAGAACCTCTAGGATCTCTTCGACGTCATCTACGAACTGGACCATGATACGAAGACCAGCAATATCTTGCATATCCTGAGCCAGATTTTCTTCAGAAATATTTCTTCGGATCATCTTTTCTCGGATGCTCTCAATCGGCTTAACACGACCTGTGACAAACTCGATTGGAGAATGCTTTTGTTGCTTACGATATTGCTTACGAATCCCACGCAGTTTGATTTTTAATTCCCCAACTGCTTGGATATACGGATCTAAGAAGTTTTCCCAATCAATTGCCATCCTACCACCTTGTAATCTGAACCATTTTTGTATACAATAAACACATCTCTTATTATATCATGAATCGCTTTCGAAAAAAAGCAAAGGACTACAAAATGAACCATTTAGAAATTGAATACAAAACCTTGCTAGACAAGGAGGAATACCAATCCCTCCTTCCACTTTTTTCTGATACCGAATTGGTTGTCCAAACCAATCACTATATTGATACACCCGACCAGCTCATCCGTAAAGAAAAAATGGCCTTACGGGTACGCACCTTCACAGATCAGGCTGAATTGACTCTCAAAGTCCCTGAAGCAGTTGGCCATTTCGAGTACAATCAAGCGCTCAGTCAAGGCGAAACCAAGGCGATCCTTCAGCACCAAGAGTTTCCTGATGGAGAAATCAAGAAGCTCTTGGAGTCAAAAGGAATCCCAGTTGAACAACTTTCTGTCTGGGGAAGCCTGACAACAGAACGATTCGAAAAAGAAACAGCCGCAGGCTTGGTAGCTCTAGACCACAGTCTCTATCTAGACACTGAAGATTATGAGTTAGAAATTGAGGTGGAAACTGCTGAACAGGAAGAAAATTTCCATCAGTTTATTTCAGACCATGGAATCGTCTACAAAGCAGCAAAAAATAAAATCGCCAGATTGGCGGAAAGATTGTAAAATAGCTGAAATTATCGCAAATTTTTGCTAAAATAGTGCTAAGATCAAAAATCTAAATGAGGTTGGAATCACATGTCAGATAAAAAAAATATGAAGCTCTTCTCTCTCAATTCAAATCCAGATATTGCGCAAAAAATCGCGGATCACGCTGGGGTTCCACTTGGGAAAATTTCATCCCGTCAGTTTTCCGATGGTGAAATCCAAGTCAATATTGAGGAAAGTGTTCGTGGGTATGATATTTATATCATTCAATCAACCAGTTTCCCTGTAAACAATCACTTGATGGAATTGTTAATCATGGTGGATGCTTGCCAACGTGCTAGCGCAAACACCGTCAATGTGGTCATGCCTTACTTCGGTTATGCCCGCCAAGACCGTACAGCTGCTCCTCGCGAACCAATCACAGCTAAGCTCGTTGCAAACATGTTGGTCAAAGCTGGGGTGGATCGCGTCGTCACACTCGATCTCCACGCTGTTCAGGTTCAAGGTTTCTTTGATATTGCCGTGGATAACCTCTTTACCATTCCACTTTTTGCAGAGCACTACATCAACAAAGGTCTAGCAGGTCCTGATGTAGTAGTCGTCAGTCCTAAAAACTCAGGTGTCAAACGTGCTCGTAGTTTAGCAGAATATCTTGATGCGCCGATTGCCATCATTGATTATGAGCAAGATGATGCGAACCGTGATTATGGCTATATCATCGGGGATGTCAAAGATAAGAAAGCAATCTTGATTGACGATATCCTCAATACTGGTAAGACATTCTCAGAAGCTGCGAAAATCGTCGAACGCGAAGGTGCTACTGAAATTTATGCTGTATCAAGCCATGGTTTATTTGTAAAAGGTGCTGTCGAGTTATTAGACCAAGCTCCGATCAAAGAAATCTTAGTAACCGATTCTGTTGCTCCAAACGGACCAACTCCTAAAAATATTAACTATCTGACAGCTAGCGAACTGATCGCTGAAGCTATTGTTCGCATTCAAGAAAGAAAACCTGTTAGTCCTCTATTTGCCTACCACAAGAAATAAGGTCTTAATGTGATATATTTTGATAATGCCGCAACAACTCCCCTTCTACCTGAAGTCATTGATAAAATGTCTGAAACCATGAAGACCACTTTTGGAAATCCATCGAGCCTTCATGCTCATGGACGGATGGCTAGTAAACTTCTCCGAGAATCTCGCGAGCAGATTGCTCAGTCTCTCCATACTCTTCCAAATCGTATTTTCTTCACCTCAGGTGGATCAGAAAGTAATAATACCGTTATAAAAGGCTACTGCTTGAAACACCAAGCGGATGGCAAACACATCATTACGACCGCTTTGGAACATCATGCGGTTCTCGAACCCATCGAATATCTTTTAGAACGTTTCGGATTTGAAGTGACGATTGTCCAACCAAAAGATGGACGCATTCAGGCTAGTGATATCAAGGCGGCTCTTAGACCGGATACCATTCTTGTCTCTACCATGTTTGCCAATAACGAGACAGGCGATCTTCTACCGATTAAAGAAATCGGAGAACTCTTAAAAGATCATCCAGCTGCCTTTCACGTTGATGCTGTCCAAGCAATTGGAAAGGTCCCTGTCTATCCCGAAGAGTTGGGAATTGATTTTCTCAGTGCTTCTGCCCACAAATTCCATGGACCAAAGGGCGTCGGTTTCCTTTATGCAGCCGCCCCAGATTTTGATAATCTCATCCATGGTGGGGATCAGGAAAATAAGATGAGAGCCAGCACGGAAAATCTTATTTCTATTGTCGGGATGGCAACCGCCCTTCAGCAAGCTACACTTCATCAAGAAGAAAATTTCCACCAGGTTCAAAAACTCGGCCAAGAACTAGTCAATGGTATAGCAGCCTACGACTACTACGTAAATGCGAATGACGATCATCTTCCATTTGTTTGGAATATTGGCTTTCCGGGTGTCCAAAATGACGTTTTACTGATGCGACTCGATCTTGCTGGAATTTCTGTCTCTACAGGTTCTGCTTGTACCGCTGGTACAGTTCAACCCAGCCATGTCCTTGAGGCGCTTAATGGAAAAGATAGCTCGCGCCTAAAAGAATCCCTTCGAATTAGTTTTTCAGAACTCAATACCGTAGAGGAGGTTCAAGACTTCCTCTCAAAACTTAAAGAAATTTTATCATAGGAGAACAATATGGCTTTTGAAACAAGTGTTTCATTGAAAGACTGCAAATATACCTATAGTCTACACCCAAATGTAAAAAAATATACCTTACGTGACAATACATTCGCTGTTACAAAAGTTGGAAATTACGAGTTAAATCGTTTGCTCGAAGCCGTTCCAAATAGTGGCGAAGGCTTCCTACTTAAAATCATTTTTAATAAAGATTTGACAGGTTTTAAGATCAATATTACAGACAAGTCTGGGCTTCGCCTGGTTAATATCTTTAAAAATCCAGAAAATGACATTATCCAACAAAAATTCTATTTCCTAATGGATAGTCTTGTCGAAAGAGAAATTTTCAACAAAACAGAGGCCTAATATGGTAACCCTAACTTATATTGACGCTTATCAAGTAGAACGAACGACTACTTATCCTGACCTTGCAGCTTGTATCCTAGCATTTTCAGGCTGTGTAACCTTGCCTGACTCTTACTCAATTGTATCCATTGAATACAAGGGTCAAAAGCTTCCCTATACAGGGCGAGTCGATGGGCTCTATGCTTATCTGAAAAAGGTAGAACAAGCTGAAAACTAAGCTGATGCTGATGGAACTCTCCACCGCCATCAGCTTTTTCTTTAGACAAAAATATTTTTGAAAAACGATTCTAGATAGTTGATTTTTTCACAAACTTCCTATACAATAAGAGGGAAAGGTTGTGATATTGTGAAACATGATAAAAATACTCCAATTCCACGCGCAACAGCAAAACGCTTATCGCTCTACTACCGAATTTTTAAACGCTTTAACTCTGAAAAAATAGAGCGCGCCAATTCCAAGCAAATTGCTGATGCAATTGGGATTGACTCTGCCACTGTTCGCCGAGATTTCTCATATTTTGGTGAATTAGGAAGACGTGGATTTGGTTATGACGTAAAAAAACTGATGAACTTCTTTGCAGATCTCTTAAATGACAATGCCATTACCAATGTCGCTATTGTGGGGATCGGAAATATGGGAAGTGCGCTCCTCAACTATCGCTTTCATGAACGCAATAAGATGAAAATTGTCATGGCGTTTGATCTAGACGATCATGAGCTGATCAATACCAAAAGTAAGGACGGAATTCCCATTTACGGTATTTCCTCCATCAAAGAAAAGCTCAAACAAGAAGGCATTCAAACAGCAATCCTTACTGTTCCAAGCGTCAAAGCTCAAGAAGTGGCTAGCCTTTTGGTAGACGCTGGGGTCAAGGGAATCCTTAGCTTCTCACCAGTGCATCTGACAGTCCCTAAGGATGTCGTCGTCCAATATGTCGATCTCACCAGTGAATTGCAAACACTCCTTTATTTCATGCGAAAAAACGAAGAATAAAGATTTATACATTAACAAGAAAAGAGGCTGGGACAAAAGTCCTAGCCTCTCAATTATTTTTGGATTGTCGAGCAAGACGCAGTGGTTGAGCGGGCT
>CAKPZX010000058.1 GCA_934215455.1 uncultured Streptococcus sp. | reverse complement strand
GTAACACTCGAAAACGAAATCATACTGGTTAAATACAGGCTAGCTACAAAATAAACAGCTAAAATGAGTAGCAAGATAGGCGAGAAACCAAGTAAGACACCAGCACTCGTCGCCACTGCTTTTCCACCCTTGAATCCAGCAAAAATTGGGAAAGTGTGTCCCAAAACGGCTAAGAGACCAAAGACCATCGGCGAGATCCCCTGAATTCCAAAGAAAGTCGGAAGGAGAACGGCCAAAGTTCCTTTCAAGAAATCAATCGCAAAGACAATGATTCCAGCTTTCTTCCCTAAAATCCGAAAGGTATTGGTCGTTCCTGTATTGCCCGAGCCATGTTCCCGTAAATTAATATGGAAAAAGATTTTCCCAATCCATAATCCCGAAGGAATGGAGCCTAACAGATAGGCTAAAATTAAAACACTTATTTCTTTTATCATACTTTCATTATATCAAAAAGGCATCAATAGAAAAAGCAATTTTTGGAGTTCAAGTGTGACATCTGAAGAAAGTGTCCAGCCAACATTTTGTACTGGAATGTAGAAATCTCCATATAGAGAGAAAAAATTTTGCAAAATTTCCTAAAAAACTGTAATATAGAAAAGATGAACAAACAGGAGGTTCCTTGTGGCAAAAAAGGAAATTAATATTAATAATTATAATGACGATGCCATTCAGGTACTAGAAGGGTTGGATGCGGTCCGTAAACGTCCAGGGATGTATATCGGATCGACCGACGGAAATGGCTTGCATCACATGGTTTGGGAGATCGTGGACAATGCGGTCGATGAAGCCTTGTCTGGCTTTGGATCACAAATCGATGTCACGATTAATAAAGATGGTTCTCTATCGGTAGAAGACCAGGGACGTGGAATGCCGACCGGGATGCATGCAATGGGTAAACCAACCGTTGAGGTGATCTTTACGGTCCTCCACGCCGGAGGGAAGTTTGGTCAAGGAGGCTATAAGACATCTGGAGGTCTTCACGGAGTGGGATCTTCTGTCGTCAATGCCCTTTCTAGCTGGCTAGAGGTAGAAATTACTCGTGATGGAGCTGTCTATAAGCAACGTTTTGAAGATGGGGGAAAACCAGTTACGACCCTTGAAAAGATCGGCTCCGCTCCCAAGTCAAAGACAGGGACCAAGGTCACTTTTATGCCGGATCCAACCATCTTTTCAACGACAGATTTCAAATTCAATACCATTGCTGAGCGAATCAAAGAATCAGCCTTCTTGCTGAAGGACGTGACGCTGACGCTGACCGATCTCCGTAAGGAAGAAGACAACCATGTGGCCTTTCATTATGAAAATGGTGTCCAAGATTTCGTAGAGTACTTGAACGAAGACAAGGAAACTTTGACACCTGTTCTCTACTTTAGTGGCGAATCAGATGGTTTTCAGGTAGAAGTGGCCATGCAATACAATGATGGTTACTCAGATAATATCTTGTCCTTCGTTAATAATGTCCGTACCAAAGATGGGGGAACCCACGAGACGGGTCTGAAGACAGCCATTACCAAGGCTATGAACGACTATGCAAGAAAGACAGGTCTCCTCAAAGAAAAGGACAAGAATCTGGAAGGATCCGACTACCGTGAAGGTTTGTCTGCTGTTCTCTCTATCCTGGTTCCTGAAGCTCATTTGCAGTTTGAAGGGCAAACCAAAGACAAATTAGGAAGTCCCTTGGCTCGTCCAGTAGTAGATAGCATTGTTTCTGATAAATTGACCTTCTTCCTCATGGAAAATGGGGAGTTGGCTTCTAATCTTATTCGTAAGGCTATTAAAGCCCGGGATGCGCGTGAAGCCGCTCGAAAAGCGCGGGATGAGAGTCGAAATGGCAAGAAGAGCAAAAAGGACAAGGGACTTTTGTCTGGTAAATTGACACCAGCCCAGTCTAAAAATCCTAAGAAAAACGAACTCTATCTGGTCGAAGGAGACTCAGCCGGCGGTTCTGCCAAACAAGGACGGGACCGGAAGTTCCAAGCGATTCTTCCACTTCGTGGGAAGGTTCTTAATACTGAGAAGGCCAATATGAGTGATATCCTCAAGAATGAGGAAATCAACACCATGATCTACACCATCGGTGCTGGAGTTGGGGCAGATTTCTCTGTGGAAGACGCCAACTACGATAAGATCATTATCATGACCGATGCGGATACGGATGGTGCTCACATTCAAACCTTGCTCCTAACTTTTTTCTATCGCTATATGCGACCTTTGGTAGAAGCAGGGCATGTCTACATTGCACTTCCTCCTCTTTATAAGATGTCGAAAGGCAAAGGCAAGAAAGAAGAAGTAGCCTATGCTTGGACAGATAGCGAATTAGAAGAGTTGCGTCGGACCTTTGGCCGTGGAGCAACCCTCCAACGTTACAAAGGGTTGGGGGAAATGAATGCGGATCAGCTTTGGGAAACCACCATGAACCCAGAAACACGCACCTTAATCCGTGTCACGATTGATGACTTGGCGCGTGCAGAACGCCGTGTCTCAGTCCTCATGGGGGATAAGGCTGCACCACGTCGCCAATGGATTGAAGATAATGTTAAGTTTACCTTAGAAGAGAATACAATTTTTTAATCACTTTCTACTATAAAGTAAATAAGCTGGGATGTAGAAATGGTAAGGAATCGACATGAGAACTGAAAATGAACTGATGAATCTGATTTTGCAGATAGCTGATTCTATAGAAGTAGAATCAATTGCCTTATCCGGATCACGAACGAATCCTCAGGCACCCAAAGACGAGTTTCAAGATTATGATGTGGTCTATATCGTTGATAATCTGGAAGACCTGATTTCAGATTTATCCTGGTTGGATCAGTACGGAAATAGACTCATCGAACAGCACAACCGACTGGGACACCGTCGTCTGTATCTCATGCTCTTTGAAGACGGTAACCGTATTGATTTGACTCTCTGTCCCAAGGAGCACATGAAAGAGTGGGTGGACAGCGAAGCAAATTTTGAAGTTATAAAAGATGACAAAGGTTTGTTTGACTCTTATATTCCTAATCCGAAGCGCTATTGGACCTCTCCGCCTACTGAAGTGGAATTTGCAGCTGCCTGCAATGAATTTTGGTGGGTTTCGGCTTATGTTGTCAAGGCCATTCGAAGAAATCAGCTTATTTATGCGACCGACCACCTCTATGGCATTTGTCAGCAAGAACTTCTCAAGGTTTTAGCTTGGCAGGTGACAAGCGATAGGGGAGTAGTTGACATCGGAAAGAACTACAAGCACCTCTTCCAGTATCTACCAGCTGAGCAAGAGAAGGAGTTCTCAGCTTTGCTTGATTTATCTAGTTTCGATAAAATCACTCAGTCTTTATTTGCTACCATGGGGCTATTCAATCGAGAAGCTCAAATTCTGGCCCAAAAGATGGGGTTTACTTACGATAAGGAAGTAGCAGAAAAAATGACTTCTTATGCTAAAGAGAAACTTTCTAATCATTAATGAATCTATTTTAAACATCAGAAAGGAACGTTTGGTTACTTGGTGTGACTGAATTCCTTTTTCTACAAAAGACTACTCAACATTCTTTGAAAGGAGTTGAACACGCCCTGAGTGCTGTGTGAAAAAGATAAATTTCTTATTTTCAATTTGTATTTTACGGGCTTTGTATCTTATGTCTAATATTCAAAATATGTCCTTGGAGGACATCATGGGGGAGCGCTTTGGTCGCTACTCCAAATACATTATTCAAGAACGGGCTCTTCCTGATATTCGGGATGGCTTGAAACCTGTTCAACGGCGGATTCTTTATTCTATGAATAAGGATGGGAATACCCATGACAAGGGCTACCGCAAGTCTGCCAAGTCTGTCGGAAATATCATGGGGAATTTCCACCCTCATGGGGATTCTTCTATCTATGATGCCATGGTCCGCATGTCTCAGGACTGGAAAAATCGTGAGATTCTAGTCGAAATGCACGGAAACAATGGTTCCATGGACGGTGATCCACCGGCAGCCATGCGTTATACCGAAGCGCGCTTGTCTGAAATTGCGGGTTATCTTTTGCAAGATATCGAAAAGAACACAGTACCATTTGCCTGGAACTTTGACGATACAGAAAAAGAGCCAACTGTTTTGCCGGCAGCCTTTCCAAACCTCTTGGTCAATGGGGCTACAGGGATCTCAGCTGGTTACGCGACAGATATTCCGCCACATAACCTTGCTGAAGTCATCGATGCAGTGGTCTACATGATCGACCATCCATCTGCTAAAGTAGACAAACTCATGGAGTTTTTACCTGGACCTGATTTCCCAACGGGTGCCATTATCCAGGGACGGGATGAGATTAAGAAAGCCTATGAAACTGGTAAAGGGCGAGTGGTTGTTCGCTCTAAGACAGAAATCGAGCAGCTCAAAGGCGGTAAGCAGCAAATCGTGGTCACAGAGATTCCTTATGAGATCAACAAAGCTGTCTTAGTCAAGAAAATTGATGATGTTCGTGTCAACAACAAGGTAGCTGGAATTGCGGAAGTTCGGGATGAGTCTGACAGGGATGGTCTTCGCATTGCGATTGAGCTCAAAAAAGATGCCAATGCAGATTTGATTTTGAACTACTTGTTCAAATATACAGACTTGCAAGTCAACTACAACTTCAATATGGTGGCAATTGACAACTATACCCCTCGTCAAGTGGGGATTGTGCCAATCCTATCGAGTTATATTGCACACCGTCGGGATATCATTGTCGCTCGTTCTCGCTTTGATAAGGAAAAGGCAGAACGACGGCTCCACATCGTAGAGGGCTTGATCCGCGTCATTTCCATTCTCGATGAAGTCATCGCCTTGATCCGTGCTTCTGATAATAAGGCAGATGCTAAAGAAAACCTCAAGGTCAGCTACGATTTCACGGAAGAACAAGCAGAAGCTATTGTTACCTTGCAATTGTACCGCTTGACCAATACGGATATCGTCACCTTGGAAGAAGAGCATGCCAGTCTCAAGGAGCAAATCGCGACCTTGGCAGCCATCATTGGGGATGAACGGACCATGTTCAACCTCATGAAGAAGGAGTTGCGTGAAGTCAAGAAGCTCTTTGGTAATCTGCGTCGTAGTGAATTGCAAGACACTGCTAAAACGATCGAGATTGATACAGCCAGTCTCATTGTTGAAGAGGAAACCTTCGTCAGCGTAACCCGTGCTGGATATATCAAACGGACCTCGCCTCGTTCTTTCAATGCCTCAACATTGGAAGAAGTCGGTAAGCGAGACGATGACGAGTTGATTTTCGTAGAGCCTGCTAAGACCACTCAGCATCTCTTACTCTTTACCAACTTGGGGAATGCCATTTATCGACCAATTCACGAATTGACAGATACCAAGTGGAAGGATATCGGAGAGCACCTCAGTCAGACCTTGACCAATTTCGAGCAAGAGGAAGAAATTCTCTTTGCGGAGATTGTAGATCAGTTTGAGGGAGTAACCTACTTTGCGGCAACTCAACAAGGACAAATCAAGCGCTTTGAACGCAAGGAATTAAGCCCATGGCGGACTTATCGTTCTAAATCGACTAAGTATGCTAAGCTAAAAGACCAAGACGACCGTATCGTAGCAGTAGCGCCAGTTGTCCTTGAAGACATCATGATTATTACCAAAAATGGGTATGGGTTGCGCTTCAATGTTGAAGAGGTCCCTGTCGTAGGAGCCAAAGCAGCAGGGGTCAAAGCCATTAACCTCAAAGACGGAGATCAAGTTGCTGCCGCCTTTAAATCGACGACTCCAAGCATGTACATTCTGACTCAACGAGGCAGCCTCAAACGGATGTTACAAGACGATATTCCTGTGACCAGTCGGGCTAAACGGGGACTACAGGTCTTGCGTGAGTTGAAAAATAAACCACACCGCGTCTTCAAGGCAGGTCCAGTCTTCACTGACCAGGGAGATTTTGATCTCTTTACGAGCCAAGAAGAAGTGGCAGAGCAAGATCAAATCCTTCAGATCACTTCCACAACAGGGCAGGTGACAGAAGTTGATTTGACACAATTAAGCATTTCTGAAAGAACAAGCAATGGATCCTTTGTCAACGATACCATTTCGGATCAAGAAGTTTTTTCAGCTACTATCAAATAAAAGAAATTGTCGGTCCATTCTAGGACTGACTTTCTTTGAAAATAAATTTTCTGAAAATTGAAAATTTCGCTTGAAATTCTCATGAAATGGTGTACAATAGTGTACATAGATTGAGAAACTGAATCGACCTGCATCAGATCGACAAGGAATAGAAAAAATTAAAAGGAGCACTATCATGACAGTATCACTTGATTGGGAAAACCTTGGCTTTTCATATATGAAATTACCTTATCGCTATTTGGCACATTATCGCAATGGAGCTTGGGAAAAAGGGGAATTGACAGAAGATGCGACCTTGCATTTGTCCGAATCTTCTCCAAGTTTGCATTACGGTCAGCAAGCCTTTGAAGGGTTGAAAGCCTACCGTACAAAAGATGGAAGCATCCAATTGTTCCGTCCAGATCAAAATGCCAAACGTTTGCAACGTACAGCAGATCGTTTGCTGATGCCTCAAGTACCTGTTGATATGTTTGTGGATGCTTGTAAGGCAGTGGTAAAAGCCAATGAAGAGTATGTTCCACCATATGGTACTGGAGCCACCCTTTACCTTCGTCCACTTTTGATTGGGGTTGGTGATATTATCGGTGTGCATCCAGCAGATGAGTATATCTTTACCATCTTTGCCATGCCTGTCGGTAACTACTTTAAAGGTGGTTTGGTCCCAACAAACTTCTTGATTCAAGACGAGTATGACCGTGCTGCACCACATGGTACAGGGGCTGCAAAAGTTGGAGGAAACTACGCAGCTAGTATGTTGCCAGGTAAGATTGCGCATGATCGTAACTTCTCTGACGTGATTTACCTCGATCCAGCGACTCACACCAAGATTGAAGAAGTTGGTTCTGCAAACTTCTTTGGTATCACTGCTAATAACGAATTTGTGACGCCATTGAGTCCTTCTATTTTGCCATCTATCACCAAGTACTCTTTGCTTTACTTGGCAGAACACCGTCTTGGTATGACACCAATTGAAGGGGATGTCTTTATCAATGACTTGGATCGCTTTGTAGAAGCAGGAGCTTGTGGTACCGCAGCTGTCATCTCTCCAATCGGAGGCGTTCAACACGGTGATGACTTCCATGTCTTCTATTCTGAAACAGAAGTAGGTCCTGTCACACGTAAACTTTATGACGAGTTGACCGGTATCCAATTTGGTGATGTCGAAGCGCCAGAAGGATGGATTGTCAAAGTCGATTAAACCGAAAACATCTGAGACAAAAGTGTCCAGGCTTCAATGAGAACGAGTCTTAACGAAAGAACGCAGTAACTAATGTTTCTCTTCATTCGCTTTTAGGAATAGAAGAGTGCCGAATGACTTTTGCGGGAGTGGGATAAAGAAGGAATTTCGAACTAAATTCTTTCTGCCCACTCCCTTTTCTCTTGCGTCATCAAGAGAATTTTTGTAAAATAGAAAAAGTGAAAAGAGGGTTGAAATGAGCAAAAAAGATAAGAAAATTGAGATTCAAATCGTTGATAGTAAAGTAACCGTCGGAAAAGACACTTTTGATGGATTCACTTTGTCCATTGGAAAGAAAACAATTGGTGAAATTGCAGACATGGCTGGTCAATTTGCCATTATCAAAAATGGAAATGTGGATTCTCTTTACAAAAAACTTGAAAAAGCCGTTGAAATTTTAATAGAAAATTATAATTTGAATAAATAAGGGCTTGCAATCATAATAAATCAATGGTATAATAGATCCTGTTGATTTATATGGAGAGATAGCGAAGAGGCTAAACGCGGCGGACTGTAAATCCGCTCCTTCGGGTTCGGGGGTTCGAATCCCTCTCTC
>CAKPZX010000057.1 GCA_934215455.1 uncultured Streptococcus sp. | reverse complement strand
GCCGGCTTAGCTCAGTTGGTAGAGCATCTGATTTGTAATCAGAGGGTCGCGTGTTCAAGTCATGTAGCCGGCATAAAATGCGAACGTAGTTCAGTGGTAGAACACCACCTTGCCAAGGTGGGGGTCGCGGGTTCGAATCCCGTCGTTCGCTTGAGGAGGCCGGGGTGGCGGAACTGGCAGACGCACAGGACTTAAAATCCTGCGATTGGTAACGATCGTACCGGTTCGATTCCGGTCCTCGGCATAGACAAAGGTTGAAAGAAGCACCCTTAGCTCAACTGGATAGAGTACCTGACTACGAATCAGGCGGTTAGAGGTTCGACTCCTCTAGGGTGCATGGTCGCAAGGCTATGTAATAATTGAATAGGAACGAGCACCCTTAGCTCAACTGGATAGAGTACCTGACTACGAATCAGGCGGTTAGAGGTTCGACTCCTCTAGGGTGCATAAAGCGGTAGCTTTAGATCGGGAAGTAGCTCAGCTTGGTAGAGTACTTGGTTTGGGACCAAGGTGTCGCAGGTTCGAATCCTGTCTTCCCGATAGTGTATCGAAAAAGTCTAATGGTTGACATTAGACTTTTTTTGTAGTTATTTTTTTATTAATTTTCAAGAAAAAAGAGCTTGCGCTCTTTCCAACTTTATTTATTTCGCAGTTCAACATAACGGTTATACCAAATTTTGATATATTCCTCAGAAAAGGGACCTTTGTTTTGGTTTATCCAATCTACTAGAACCTTAACATTTTCCTTTAAAATAAAGTCGATGTCATCTGAATAGTGCATTTTTTCTTTATGCTGCTCGTATTCTTCAACATCTAACAATTTTTTTTCACCATTGGTAAAGACTTTGACATCGAGATCATAGTCGATATATTTTAAGGCTTCTTGGTCAATGTGAAAAGGACTTGCTAGGTTACAGTAGTAAGACACACCATTGTCACGGATCATGGCGATGATGTTAAACCAATATTTTTTATGGAAATATACGATCGCTGGTTCACGTGTAATCCAACGTCTACCATCACTTTCAGTAACAAGTGTATGATCATTTACTCCAATAATTGCATTTTCGGTTATCTTTAATACCATGGTGTCACGCCATGTACGGTGTAAACTGCCATCATGTTTATAACTTTGAATTGTAATAAAGTCGCCTTCTTTAGGTAGTTTCATAACTTACCAACTTTCTACAATCTAAGTATATCCTCTATATTGTATCATATTTTTTCAAATTTTTTCTTATTTTTCTATTTAATTTTCAATTTGATCACTGAAGAATGAATTATTCATCTAAGAAGTCTCTGATAGCTGATGTTATATCACTATAATCGTAGCCTTTTCTGGCTAGTGCCTGAGTCAAGCGTTGTTTGAGGTCATAGCCTTCATATTTTTTACTGTATTTACGGTATTGTTTTTCTAACTCTTTTAGAATGAGCTCATTGGTTGTTTCTTCATCTGTTTCGAGCTCGAGATTTTGGAATGCTATCTTTGCTTGATTGTAAGCAAAACCTTTTGAAATGAGTGCTTGGATGATTTTCGTTTCAATGGCTTTTAACGGATATTTTCCTTGGTATTTTTTTAGGAGTTTTATTGCGGTACGGTCGATCACTTCTGAAAAATCATAGTCTGCAAAAATTTCTTGAAGGATAGATTTTGGGATCCCTTTTTGTTGAATTTTTTGTTGTAATAAGAGAGGACCCTTATCGCCACTGAGAAGGTTGGCTTCTATCAGGTTTCTTGCATATTGACGATCATCTAACCACTTGTCTTCTTTTAGGTGTTGGACCACTTTATCAATAATGCCACTTTCAATCTCATACTTTGTCAGGTAGTCTCTGACTTCTTTTGTTGTCCGAGCTTTAAAAGAAAGATGGTACAGGGCGAGGTTTTTACCATAGGAGTATTGAGCAAACTCTTGGATTTCTTTTAGTTCTTCTTCACTGATTTCTTTATCTTTGGAAAGGAAATATTTGACGATGGTGTCTTCTGTAATATAAAGTTTTTGATCATTGTCTAATTCTAGGAGGTAGAGTCTTTTTTTCTTTTCTAGTTTTGTAATTTTCATGTTTTTATTATACCGAAAAATGTGTTAAGATAGGGATATGAACGTTAAAGTAAAACAAAAAATTCCTTTGAAAATTAAACGAATGGGAATTAACGGAGAAGGGATTGGCTTTTATAAAAAAACACTTGTCTTTGTGCCAGGTGCCTTGAAGGGAGAAGATATCTTCTGCCAAATTACAAGTGTCAAGAAAAATTTTGCGGAAGCCAAACTCCTATCTGTGAATAAGGCGTCTAAGTTTCGTGTGACGCCCATGTGTGATATCTATGAGACCTGTGGTGGCTGCCAAATCATGCATTTGAAGTATGACAAGCAACTGGAGTTTAAGACAGATTTATTGCAACAGGCCTTGAAGAAGTTCTCACCTGAAGGATTTGAACAGTATGATATTCGGCCGACAATCGGAATGCAGGAGCCTCTTTACTATCGGGCAAAATTGCAATTTCAAACAAGGAAATTCAAGGGCCAGGTGAAGGCGGGACTCTACGCTCAAAATTCACATTATTTGGTGGAATTAAAAGATTGTTTGGTTCAAGATCCAGTTATTCAAGCTATCGCCAACGATCTAGCGGATTTATTGTCCTATTATCAGATTCCGATTGCTGATGAACGAAAAGAACTGGGTGTCAGAACCATGATGGTTCGACGGGCTCGGAAGTCCGGTCAGGTTCAGATCATTGTGGTCACTAGTCGTCAGATTAATGTAAACAATTTGGTGCAAGACTTGGTCACGAAACACCCTGAGATTGTCACAGTTGCTGTTAACAAAAATACGTCTCGATCCAGTGAAATTTATGGGGAACAAACGCAGATTATTTGGGGAGAAGATGCCATTTTGGAAGGTGTTTTGGATTATGAATTCTCCCTGTCTCCTCGAGCTTTTTACCAGTTGAATCCGGAACAAACTGAAGTATTGTATAGTGAGGCGGTTAAGGCTCTAGATGTTTCTCCAGAGGATCACCTGATTGATGCCTATTGTGGGGTTGGAACGATTGGCTTTGCTTTTGCTAATAGAGTGAAAAGTGTTCGGGGGATGGATATTATTCCTGAAGCAATTGAGGATGCCAAATACAATGCTAAACGGATGGGATTTGAGAATACCCACTATGAGGCTGGTACAGCAGAAGAGATCATTCCTCGCTGGTACCAAGAAGGCTATCGGGCTAATGCTGTGATCGTGGATCCACCTCGTACGGGCTTGGGGACAAAATTAATCGAGACCTTGTTGCACTATGCACCTGAAAAGATGGTCTATGTCTCTTGTAATGTCTCTACTTTGGCACGGGATCTAGTGGCTTTGACGAAGGTTTATCAGGTTGAATACATTCAATCAGTGGACATGTTCCCCCATACTGCAAGGACAGAAGCAGTTGTGAAATTAGTGAAGAAGTGAAAGAAGAAGAATGGATATTTGGGAAAAACTTTATCTTGAGGTGAAAGCTCTCTATGCGCCTCAAGAGGTTTCAGATTTTGTCTATGCTCGAAATGTGGTTGCTGCTGTTGAGGCTGCAGATGGTCAGATTTTTACGGGCTTTTGTATGGAAGGAACCTGTGGCGTCTTTCATTTATGTGCCGAACGAGCAGCTCTCTTCAACATGTATCAACAATCAGGACAAACCAAGGTCAAGCGCATTATTGCTTTTCGAGACAAACCTCCTTATGGAGAAGGTTCTGGGATGCCTTGTGGGGCCTGTCGTGAATTTCTCCTTGAGCTAGATGCTGAGAATCGTCATCTAGAATTTATGGTGGATTATGAGAGTCGTAAGACCATTACTTTAGGTGAATTGATGCCTCTTTGGTGGGGAGAAGAACGGGCTCGTCAAAGAGAAAATAAAGGGAATGAGTAGAGGAAATAAATAAATGGACAATGTTATTGATGTATCGATTCCAGTTGCTCAAGTTATTGATCAACATCCGGAAGTATTGGATTTGTTGGTGGAGTTGGGCTTTAAACCCTTAGCCAATCCGATCATGCGCAATACAGTTGGGCGCAAGGTTTCCTTGAAACAAGGATCAAAATTAGAAGGTACTCCTATGGAGAAGATTGTGAGAACACTAGAGGCTAATGGCTATGAAGTAGTGGGGCTAGACCAATGAGTGATGAACGAATTCACGTCTTAAGAGATATCTTATTAGAGCTTCATCATGGAGCTTCCCCTGAGTCGGTTCAGGAACGGTTTGATGCGACTTTTGCAGGGGTTTCTGCGATTGAGATCTCTCTTATGGAGCATGAACTGATGAATTCAGATGCAGGGGTTACTTTTGAAGATGTTATGGAGCTTTGTGATGTTCATGCCAATCTCTTTAAGAATGCTGTTCAAGGGGTCGAAGTGGCAGATACAGACCATCCAGGTCACCCGGTTCAGATCTTTAAACAGGAGAACTTAGCCCTTCGAGCCGCTATGATGCGGGTCCGTCGCTTGCTAAACAATTATGAGACGACTGAGGATCCTGAGATGATTCAGGAGATTCATAAGGGCTTGTTACGTCAGCTGGGCTTGGTGGGTCAATTTGACCGGCATTACCGTCGTAAGGAAGAGCTGATGTTTCCGATTATGGAAAAATATGGGCATGATTCCCCGCCAAAAGTGATGTGGGGAGTAGATGACCAGATTCGGGAACTCTTTGCAAAAGCTTTGGATGCGGCCAAGAAATTACCGGATTCTAGTATTTCTGAAGTCAAGGAACGCTTTGAAGCCTTTGCGCAAGAGTTTGAGGGCATGATCTTCAAGGAAGAGTCGATTCTCTTGATGATTTTACTGGAGTCCTTTAGCCAGGATGACTGGCTCTCCATTGCAGAAGAAAGTGATGCTTATGGTTATGCCATTATTCTCCCAAGTGAGAAATGGGTGCCGAAACGCGTGGACTTCAAGGAGGAAGCGTCTGAAGAGTCAGAAGGTTCAACTGAACCACTTCCTTCTTCAAAAGGAGATGAGCATCGTCAGGTCATTGAGACGCCTGAGGGGCAATTGACCATTACCTTCACACCTAAGAAAAAAGAAGAGAGCTTCGATCGCAAGCAGCCACAAGCTTTTGGCCATGGCTTTCTATCTGTGGAGCAAGCGAATTTAATCTTGAACCAGTTACCAATGGAGATCACCTTTGTCAATAAGGATGATATTTTCCAATATTACAATGATGCTGCGCCTTTTGAGGAAATGATTTTTAAGAGGACGCCATCGCAGGTAGGACGCAATGTTGAGCTGTGTCACCCACCAAAATATTTGGAGAAGGTCAAAGCCATCATGCAAGGGCTTCGTGAAGGGAAAAAAGACAAGTATGAAATGTGGTTCAAATCAGAATCGCGTGGGAAATTTGTCCATGTCACCTATGCAGCCGTGCGTGATGAAGCTGGAGACTTTCAAGGGGTCTTGGAATATGTTCAGGACATTCAACCTTATCGGGAGATCGATACGGATTTTTATAGAGGAATGGAGTAAAGATGAGTTACGAAACAGAGTTTATAAAGGAGTTTGAGGAGTGGATCAAGACTCAAGTCATGATCAATGAAATGGCTCTAGAAGAGAGTAAGAAGGTTTTTGATGAAGACCAGGATGAGCGAGCTAAAATTGCTATGATTCGCTATGAAAGCCGTTTGGACGCTTATCAGTTCTTGCAAGGGAAGTTTGAAAATTTCCATGCTGGAAAAGGATTTCATGATTTACCAGATGGCCTCTTTGGTGAAAGAAAATATTAAAATGGCCTTATTGAAGGCGTTTTACTGGCTAGATTTACCTGAAAATTGAGCAATGACTTGATTTTTTAAGGGATTGTGATACAATAAAAAAGTTGAAATGACATCAACGGATTATTGAATGGAATTATGGTGATGAAACCTTGTTGCCTTAGGAATTGATCACTGAATTTAGGAGGAAAAATGGCAAAGAAGAACGTAAACCGTGCGAAACAATACAAGCATCAAAATAGACATCTTTTGAAAAAAGCTGTCGCAACTGTAACTGCAGCTGTGAAAGAAGCACCTAAAAAGGTTGAGAAAGCTACAAAAGCAGTGGCGAAAGAAGTGAAAAAAGCAGCTTCTTCAGTGGAAGAATTTGCTGCAAGTTTGGAAGGTGTAGCACTTGATCGTGCGCAAACATTCTATGATGAAGGTATTCGCTCTGTTGCGGACTTCGCAAACTGGACAGAAAAAGAGTTGTTGGCCCTTAAAGGAATCGGCCCAGCTACAATCAAGAAATTGAAAGAACTAGGCGTTAAATTTAAATAATCGTTTTTCTGATTTCTTGCTATTTCCATGAAAACTTGCTAAAATGAACCTATTAGAGGTGTTTTGAGTCCCACATTTTACAGAAAGTGGCGGAGCTGAGAAATCCACAAATGTGTCAAAACTGGTTGCTAATGGATGAAATTTAAAAATGAAATATAAATGTCTTTTTGTTTTAAAGACGAGAGTTGCGGGCATCTGCCCGAAATTGGGTGGTACCGCGGATCAACACATTCGTCCCTGTCAGATTGATGACAGGGGCGATTTTTTGTAGAAAGCGAGGGAGGAAAATGACAAGAGCAGAGTTGCCAGAACGAATCGAAACGGAGCGTCTAGTCTTACGAGTCCGTACCGTGGCTGATGCCGAGGATATCTTTGACTACGCTAGTCGTCCAGAAGTCGCCTCCCCAGCAGGCTTTCCACCCGTCAAGACCTTGGAAGATGAGATTTATTATCTAGAGCATATCCTTCCTGAGCGCAATGAAAAGGACAATCTCCCAGCTGGCTATGGAATTATGGTCAAAGGGACGGATACAATCATTGGTTCTGTCGACTTCAATCATCGCCACGAAGACGATGTGCTGGAGATTGGCTATACCTTGCACCCAGACTATTGGGGGCGAGGCTATGTGCCAGAAGCAGCGCGTTCCTTGATTGATCTGGCTTTTAAAGAACTGGGGCTTCATAAGGTAGAATTGTCTTGCTTTGGCTACAATATCCAAAGTCAACGAGTCGCTGAGAAACTTGGTTTTACCCTCGAAGCTCGCATAAGAGACCGCAAAGATGCTCAAGGCAACCGCTGTGATGATTTGAGATACGGCTTGCTGAAGAGTGAGTGGGATGAGAAATAACTAAGTATAGACACTAAAAAAATTTGTAATGTTTAAATAACTTATAAAGTATTGAGGTACAAAATGGAAAACGAAAGCTTGGATTTAATTATTAAGGAAGTAGAAAATCAACAGGAAAAAGAGTTAGTTCGTTTTGAATCTAACTTATCTGAAGGAATAAATAAGTATAAAGAAGTATTACCAGCTGATCTAATAACACCCCAACTACAGGAAAAAATTGATAACGAAGTAAAATTACAATTAGTTGAATTTCAAAAAAGTATTGATTTGAAACCGAAAGCATTATACCATGCTTTAAAAGTTGAGGCTGAACTTAATCCTGAAATTGAAAAAGATGATTTGAAACAAAGTGCTTATGATTTCTTGGAAAAAACAACAAAAAACAAATATTTAAAAAAGATTATTCGTGAGCTAAAAAAAGGAGTATAAAATGGCAAATGTTGGGGATTTAGCTGTTAAAGGAGGAAAAGCTGTTATTAAATTTATGCTAGAATTGATAACAGAATTTCTGAAAAGTGAAGAATTTAAAAAACAAATGAAATTCATGATAGAAACTTTAGTTACTAAGGTAGTTGATAAAGTTATAGAAGAAAAGAAAAGAAATAACTAGAAAGGACACACACATGTCTAAAGAACTTTCACCTAAATACAATCCAGCCGAGGTTGAGGCTGGCCGTTACCAAAAATGGCTTGACGAAGATGTTTTCAAGCCTTCTGGCGATAAAAAGGCGAAGCCTTATTCAATCGTTATTCCACCACCAAACGTAACTGGGAAACTTCACCTTGGTCATGCTTGGGATACAACTTTGCAAGATATCATCATCCGTCAAAAACGCATGCAAGGTTTTGATACGCTTTGGCTTCCTGGTATGGACCATGCTGGGATTGCCACTCAAGCTAAAGTAGAAGCCCGTTTGGCTGAAGACGGCATCTCTCGTTATGACCTGGGTCGTGAGAAATTCCTCGATAAGGTTTGGGAATGGAAGGACGAGTATGCCACTACTATCAAGCAACAATGGGGTAAGATGGGTCTCTCTGTAGACTACTCTCGTGAGCGTTTTACCCTTGATGAAGGGTTGTCAAAAGCTGTTCGTAAGGTCTTTGTAGAACTTTACAAGAAGGGCTGGATCTACCGTGGTGAATTTATCATCAACTGGGATCCGAAAGCCCGTACAGCCCTTTCTGATAT
>CAKPZX010000056.1 GCA_934215455.1 uncultured Streptococcus sp. | reverse complement strand
GAAAAAGTCATCACTCGTTCTGTTCTTCTTTACACCTTGGATCAAATCTTGCGTCTCCTTCACCCAATCATGCCATTTGTGACTGAAGAAATTTATGGCCAAATCTCAGAAGGAACGATCGTGACTGCGGAATACCCAGTGGTTCGTCCAGAGTTTGAAAACGAAGAAGCAGCAGCTGGTGTAGAAGCTCTTAAAGATGTGATTCGTTCAGTACGTAACTCACGTGCAGAAGTGAACGTAGCGCCAAGCAAACCAATCACTATCTTGATTAAGACAAGCGACAGCAAGCTTGATGCCTTCTTCAATGATAACGTTAACTACATCAAACGCTTCACAAACCCAGAACACCTGGAAATTGCAGCAGAGGTAGCAGTACCTGATTTGGTTATGTCAAGCATCATCACAGGTGCAGAAATCTACTTGCCACTCGCTGACCTTCTTAATGTTGAAGAAGAATTGGCTCGTCTTGAAAAAGAATTAGCCAAATGGCAAAAAGAACTGGATATGGTCGGTAAGAAGCTCTCTAACGAACGCTTCGTAGCCAATGCCAAACCAGAAGTCGTCCAAAAAGAACGCGACAAACAAGCCGACTACCAAGCGAAGTACGACGCAACTGTTGCGCGGATTGAAGAGATGAAGAAACTCGTTAAATAAACACAGAAACACGGCGGAATGCCGTGTTTTTTTGGTATAATGAAATCAATATCTATTGATGGAGAAAGTTATGTCTAAACACCCTCACTATGAATTGTTAAACTTGATTGGCTATGGTCTTGCTAAGTTTGATGATACGTTTATAAAGGAATTTCAATGCTCTAGTAAATCCGAGTTTTATCGTTACATAGTTTCTTTAGGCATTGCAGAAACAACTGGTGTCGTCAAAAATAGAATGGATTTATTCGACCCTTATTTTGATAACAATCGAAAAGGTTGGTGGCAAAAAGCTGAAGTCTACCGTTTTCGAAAAGATTTAATTGACACGATGTTTGGAAATGAGGATGTTCACAGTTTTGCAGAAATCGTTAAAATGCTACTTGCAAGCGAAGGGAAGAAAGCAGGCATAGCCGTCGTTGAAAAGCCAATCGTTCGGACGAAATTCAAACGCCTACAAGAAACTGGAATGGAAGCAGAGAACTATTTCATACACCATTTTGATAAGGAAGAAAAATTTCAAGGTGGGCAATTGACCGATGCCCGTCTTTATGGTGATGGATATGATTTCCAAGTAGATGTTCAAGAACATTCATACCTTGCTGAAGTGAAAGGTATCCGAAAACCTAAAGGACGTATTCGTTTGACCGCCAAAGAATTTGAGAAAGCTAAGGAATATCAATCAGATTTTATTCTATCTCTAGTCACTAATCTCGACGATATTCCAAGATTGGTATTGATTGATAACCCACTTAACCATTTTGAATTTGAAAAAAATGTTATTAAGAATGAAGTCGTTGAATATAGAAGTTTGGAAGATTTATATTAATAAATATAAACGTTGCGGTGCTTATTCCTGTCACCTATATTGGCCATAGGTTATTTAAGACTAAATAGCATATAAAATTCCTTTAATACTCTTAAAAATATAGGGAGAATAAATAACCAGAAAAAATGGAAACTCTCCTCTTTATTAACCAAAAACACCACCTCCTAGTCAATTAGGGGGTGGTGTCGTGCTTTAGACCATTTTCCAGAAATAATCGATGATATAGGTTAGGCCGTAGGTGTAGATGACGAGGGTGATGGGTTTGCAGAGGATGATGATGGTCATATAGCGCTTAAAGGTCATATTGGTCAGACCTGCCAGCATACAGATGAAGTCAGCAGGACTAACTGGCCAGATCATCATGAAGATAAAGAAGCGATCGAACCGCTTGCCTTCATTGAGCCAGCCAATGTACTTGTCATAGGTCTTCTGACTGACCATGGATTGGACGAACTTAGGTCCGTACATTCTCGCGAGGTGGAAAATAATGGCACAACCAATCACGATGCCAATGTAATTGTAAATGGTCCCGATAATATGACCGTAGATGAAAACACCTGCTACAGATGTCAGCGCACCGGGAATAATAGGGACCACTGTCTGAAGGATCTGAAGAAAGATAAAGAGAGGTGGTCCAAAGATGCCTGCTTGGAGAATAAAGGCAGACAGGGTTTCTTTGGATTGAAGGATGCCAGCAAAGTAGGCCCAGATACAAAAGGCCAAGGTCCCAAGAGCTCCAATGATGGAGGACCAATTAATGATGCGCTGGAGAAGAGGAGAGACCTCTTTTAAGCTTGTTTGTTTCATAAAAAATTCCGAGTTCTTTTTCTTCTACTATACCATGTTTTTGGAAGTTTGTAAGGATTTTGTCTATTTTTTGAGTAGTGAAAGCGACCTGATTGGAGTCTGTCGCTGTTTTAGTCGTGAAGCGGGTGCAAAATGGGCCTTTTTATGCTACAATGAAAGGAGTATAAAAAATGGAGAAAAACGTGTCAATCGAAAATTACAAACCAGATTTTGCGGTGGAAGCAGCCTATGATCTCACCGTTGCAGACTTGAAAAAACAGGGTATCAAGGCGGTCCTTGTGGATTTGGATAATACCTTGATTGCTTGGAATAACCCGGATGGGACTCCCGAAATGCGCCAGTGGTTGCATGACCTTCGTGATGGAGGGATTCGGGTTATCGTGGTGTCTAATAATAGTCCCAAACGGGTCAAGCGCGCTGTTGAGAAATTTGATATTGACTATGAAGCCTGGTCGCTTAAGCCCTTTACTTTTGGGATCGATCGTGCCCTCAAACGTTTCCACTATGAGAAAAATGAAGTGGTCATGGTCGGGGATCAATTGATGACGGATATCCGGGCTGCCCATCGTGCAGGCATTCGTTCGATTTTGGTCAAGCCTTTGGTCGAGCATGACTCGATCAAGACCCAGATCAACCGGGCGCGTGAACGCCGTGTCATGAAGCAAATGGCCGAGAAATATGGTCCGATTGTATATAAAAAAGGAATTTAAGAATGGAAGAATTATTCTGTATTGGCTGTGGAGCCCCCATTCAGACAGAAAACAAAGAGGGGCTAGGCTATACTCCCCAATCAGCACTTGAAAAGGGTTTGGAAACAGGCGAAGTCTATTGCCAACGCTGTTTTCGTCTCCGTCACTATAATGAAATTACAGATGTGCATCTGACAGATGATGATTTCCTAAAACTCCTTCACGAAGTAGGGGATAGTGACGCACTCGTGGTCAATGTAGTGGATATTTTTGACTTTAATGGGTCCGTTATCCCTGGCCTACCACGCTTTGTAGCAGGAAATGATGTTCTCTTGGTCGGAAACAAAAAAGACATCTTACCCAAGTCTGTCAAGGATAGCAAGGTGACTCATTGGTTGATGGAGCGGGCTCACGAAGAAGGCATGCGTCCTGTCGATGTGGTCCTCACCTCTGCTCAAAACAAGAGTGCGATCAAGGACTTGATGGAAAAGATTGAACAGTACCGCAAGGGCCGTGATGTCTATGTGGTGGGTGTGACCAACGTTGGGAAATCGACCCTCATTAATGCAATCATCCAAGAAATCACTGGGGACAAGGATATCATCACGACTTCTCGCTTCCCAGGAACGACACTGGACAAGATCGAAATTCCATTGGACGATGGATCCTACATCTACGATACACCAGGGATTATCCATCGCCACCAGATGGCCCACTACTTGACGGCAAAAAACCTCAAGTATGTCAGCCCTAAAAAGGAAATCAAGCCTAAGACTTATCAGCTCAATCCAGAGCAAACCCTCTTCTTGGGTGGTCTGGGACGCTTTGACTTTATCAAGGGAGAAAAGCAAGGTTTCACCGCCTTCTTTGACAACGAACTCAAGCTTCACAGAACTAAGCTAGAAGGAGCGACCGCCTTTTATGACAAACATGTCGGTGGCTTACTAACACCTCCTAATAGCAAGGAAAAAGAAGAATTCCCGCCCTTGGTTTCCCATGAGTTTACCATCAAGGACAAGACAGACCTGGTCATCTCAGGACTAGGCTGGATCCGTGTCAATGGAGAGGCCAAAGTAGCCGTCTGGGCACCAGAAGGCGTCGCCGTCGTTACCCGCAAAGCTATTATTTAAAAAATTGAAAGGAAATAGTTTCTTTATAGACTGGGCGAGTGCAACGAGCCTAGAAAGGATACTTTTCGCTGTGGTGAAAGCCTAAGTAGATATTTTACTACTTAGGCGCGGAAAATTTGAGACTTTAGGCTCAAATTTAAGTCATGGAACTCCGCTAGGAGGTCGCTGACGACCGCCACCACATCAGAAAAGTATCAAAAAAGAAACAATGAAAAAATATGACATTAACATCTAAACAACGGGCTTTCCTCAACAGCCAAGCCCACAGCCTCAAACCCATTATCCAAATTGGGAAAAATGGGCTCAATGACCAAATCAAAACCAGTGTGCGCCAAGCGCTTGATGCGCGCGAATTGATCAAGGTGACTCTTCTTCAAAATACGGATGAGAACATCCATGAAGTAGCAGAAATCTTGGAAGAAGAAATCGGTGTGGAAACGGTCCAAAAGATTGGTCGGATTCTCATCTTGTTCAAACAATCGAGCAAAAAAGAAAATCGTAAAATTTCAGCGAAGGTAAAAGAAATTTAAGACATCGAGGAGAGCAAACCTATGGCAATTGAACTATTGACTCCCTTTACCAAGGTAGAGTTAGAGCCAGAGATCAAAGACAAGAAACGCAAACAAGTTGGTATTTTGGGAGGAAATTTCAATCCGGTCCACAATGCCCATTTGGTCGTTGCGGATCAAGTGCGCCAACAATTAGGGTTAGATAAGGTGCTCTTGATGCCTGAGTATGAGCCACCGCATGTCGATGCCAAGGGGACGATTGCAGAGCACCATCGCCTTAAGATGCTGGAATTAGCCATTGAAGGGATTGAAGGTCTGGAAATCGAGACGATTGAACTCGAGCGGAAAGGGATTTCCTATACCTACGACACCATGCTCTTGCTCAATGAACGGGATCCAGACACAGATTATTACTTCATCATTGGTGCAGATATGGTGGATTATTTACCAAAATGGCACCGCATCGATGAATTGGTGGAGATTGTGCAATTTGTAGGAGTACAGCGACCACGCTATAAGGCAGGAACTTCTTATCCGGTGATCTGGGTGGATGTTCCTCTCATGGACATCT
This sequence comes from uncultured Streptococcus sp., assembly GCA_934215455.1. Lineage (GTDB taxonomy): Bacteria > Bacillota > Bacilli > Lactobacillales > Streptococcaceae > Streptococcus. The sequence continues at coordinate 3,991 of CAKPZX010000056.1, read as the reverse complement.
CCTCTAGTATGGTGCGTGATTTTGTGGCCAAAGGCCGGACGCCGAATTTTATGTTGCCAAAACCAGTCTTGGACTACATCAAGAAAGAAGGATTGTATCAATGACCTATGAAAACTATCTAGGCTTTTCTCGTGAGGTCTTGCTTGAAAAAATGCGTCAAATCCTGCCAGAAAAGCGACTTACTCACTGTTTAGGGGTTGAGAAGGCCGCGCGTGACTTGGCCAAACGCTATGGGGCTGATGAAGAGCAGGCTGGCCTAGCAGGTCTTTTACATGACTATGCCAAGAAATTATCAGATCAGGAATTTTTGGACTTGATTGATCGCTATGAGCTAGATCCAGCATTAAAAAACTGGGGCAACAATGTCTGGCATGGGATGGTCGGGATTTATAAGATCCAAGAAGACCTCGGACTGACAGATCCAGACATTCTTCGCAGTATTGAGATTCACACCGTGGGGAGTGGACAGATGTCAACCTTAGACAAGATTGTCTATGTGGCAGATTACATTGAGTACAATCGGGCCTTCCCAGGGGTAGATCAAGCGCGCGACATCGCTCAAGTCTCCTTGGATCGTGCCGTGGCCTATGAGACGGCACGCACAGTCGAACACTTGGCCCACCAAGGATTGCCCATTTATCCCCAAACCCTTGAAACCTATAACGCCTTTGTGAAGTATTTGAAAGAGGAGCAATGAGTGAAAACAGCTTTTATCATTATTGATGTACAAAATATCCTAGTGGAAACAGGCTTTGAGACAGAAAAGCTCCTAGAGAAGATCGCTTATTTGCAAGATCAGGCTAGAAAACAGCAGGTTGAAATCATCTATATACAGCATATTGAAACGCCAGAGGCTTTAACGTCGGAAGATTGGCAATTATCGCCCCTGTTGAAAAGACAGGAGAATGAAAAGGTATTTCAGAAGCAATACAATAGCATGTTTAAAGAGACAGGATTAAAAGAATACTTGGATCAACAAGGAATTCAACAACTGGTCCTGTGTGGCATGCAGACAGAATATTGTGTCGATACATCCGTCAAAGTGGGATTTGAATACGGCTATAAGCTGATCATTCCAGAAGGAGCGGTCACAACCTTTGATGGAGAGGATATCCCGGCAGAAACGCTCAATGAATTTTATGAAAATATTTGGGCAGAACGCTTTGCGGATGTCTTAGATTACAAATCAATTTTTTAAGGAAAGAGGATTACATGAAAGAAAAAGAACTACTTGAACTAGTTGTCAAAGCAGCAGATGAAAAGCGTGCGGAAGACATTGTAGCTTTGGATGTTCAAAGCTTGACCAGCGTGACAGACTACTTTGTTATCGCAAGCTCTATGAACAGCCGCCAATTGGAGGCTATCGCTGAAAATATTCGCGAGAAGGTCGTTGAAGCTGGAGGTAATGCCAGCCACGTCGAAGGTGACTCAGCTGGAGGTTGGGTCCTTCTTGACTTAGGTAGTGTGGTGGTCCATGTCTTCTCAGAAGAAATGCGTGCCCACTATAACCTAGAAAAGCTATGGCACGAAGCAAGTGCTGTCGATCTTTCAGCAGCCCTAGCATAAGCAGGTAAACTCAGTTGGTAGCAACTGAGTTTTGTTGGTTAAATTGAAATTCTATGGAAAGAAAGGATGGGGCCTCGTGTTTGGTTAATTTGATAATTGAACACGAGCTAAAAGCTGTGAGAAAAAGAGGAACTTCCTTTGTATCTGACGATACGGCAGAAAGTTTCCTATTTTCTCTTTGCTTTTAACGCTCTTTGTATCATGAATATGGCTACTTATGAAACCTTTGCGGCTGTCTACGATGCGGTCATGGATGATAGTCTGTATGACTTATGGACGGATTTTTCCCTCCGGCATCTTCCTAAAAGTAAGGACCGGAAAAAATTGCTGGAATTGGCTTGTGGGACAGGGATCCAGTCTGTTCGCTTTTCTCAAGCTGGGTTTGATGTGACAGGGTTAGACCTGAGTGCGGATATGCTGAAAATTGCTGAAAAAAGAGCTGCTTCAGCAAAGCAGAAGATTGATTTTATCGAGGGGAATATGTTGGACTTGTCACAAGCAGGCACTTATGATTTCGTGACCTGCTACTCGGATTCTATCTGCTACATGCAAGACGAGGTAGAGGTAGGGGATGTCTTCAAAGAAGTCTATAATGCCCTCAATGAGGACGGAGTCTTTATCTTTGATGTCCATTCGACCTATCAGACGGATGAGGTTTTCCCAGGCTATTCTTACCACGAGAATGCGGAAGACTTTGCCATGCTTTGGGATACCTATGAGGATGAAGCCCCTCACTCGATCGTCCATGAGCTGACCTTCTTTGTCCAAGAAGAAGATGGATCCTTTAGTCGGCACGATGAAGTTCATGAGGAACGCACCTATGAAGTTTTAACCTATGACATCTTATTGGAGCAGGCTGGCTTTAAATCTTTCAAATTGTATGCAGACTTTGAAGACAAAGAGCCAACAAAGACCAGCAAACGTTGGTTTTTTGTAGCACAGAAGTAGGAAAATATGACAGTTACAGGTATTATTGCAGAATTTAATCCCTTTCACAATGGACACAAGTACCTGCTGCAACAGGCAGAAGGGGTGAAAATCGTCGCCATGTCCGGAAATTTTGTTCAACGTGGCGAGCCTGCCATTGTAGACAAGTGGATTCGCGCGCAGATGGCTTTGGAAAATGGAGCGGATCTGGTGGTCGAGCTCCCCTTTCTCGTGGCTGTTCAGTCGGCGGACCATTTTGCCAAGGGAGCGGTAGAAATCTTGTCCCGTCTGGGAATCGACCAATTGACCTTTGGGACAGAAGCGGTCTTAGATTACCAAGCGATTGCGACTGTTTATTCGGAGAAAGGGGCGGAAATGGAAGCTTTCTTGCGAAGCCTTCCGGACGATTTATCCTATCCACAAAAGACCCAAAAAATGTGGGAAACCTTTGCTGGAGTGGAGTTCACAGGAGATACTCCCAACCATATTCTAGGCTTGGCTTATGCCAAGGCTTGTGCTGGGAAGGGGATTGTGCTCAAGCCCATCCAACGCCAAGGTGCAGGCTACCATTCAGAAGAAAAAGAAGTGGCCTATGCTTCTGCCACTAGTCTACGCCTGCACAAGGAAGATCAGGACTTTGTTGCTAAATTCATGCCCAATAGTCAACTCTTTCAGTCGGCTCCACAGGTGTCTTGGGAGGATTATGACCAACTGCTCCGTTATCAAATCCTAACCCATCCGGATCTGACACAGATTTTTCAGGTCAATGAAGAACTGGCTAATCGGCTAAAAGATGCAGTTCGAAGCGCTAGCTCTATGGAAGACCTGGTGGATAAAGTCGCAACCAAGCGCTATACTAAGGCGCGTGTGCGTCGCATCTTGACCTACATCTTGGTAGGGGCGATGGACCAAGCTCTTCCCGATACCATTCATGTCTTAGGATTTTCCACAAAGGGACAAGCCCACCTCAAATCACTAAAAGATCAAGTGGACTTGGTGACCCGAATCGGTAAGGAACCTTGGGACAGTTTGACTCAGCAAGCGGATCAAGTTTATCAACTAGGCCATCCCCAATTGCCGGAACAGACCTGGGGCCGGGTGCCAGTGAGAGTGGAAGAATAGAAAGTCTCACGTAAATTTTTTCTGCCCACATTCTCGTAAGGCAAGAAAGTTATGATATACGGAAACAGTGTTTGAGAGTGGGACAGAAATCGGTAATTCGTTAGAATTCGATTTCGTCGTCCCACCTCCGCACAGTTGAGTAGGGCTGTAAAAGCTGATGAAATCAGCGTAGTAGAGCTCACTCAACCACTGCGTCTTGCTCGACAATCCAAAAACAATTGAGAGGCTAGGACTTTTGTCCCAGCCTCTTTTTTACCAAATTTAGAAACTTTTTACGAATAATTAGGTGTAGAGAGGGGAAAACTTGTACAAGTTCCTGACAAGTTTTTCTTTTTCATGTATAATAAAAGAAAAGAGGTAGAATGAGGTATGGTCA
>CAKPZX010000055.1 GCA_934215455.1 uncultured Streptococcus sp. | reverse complement strand
GGTTCAAAACTAAGTCATGGAACTTCCTGGATTGCTGAAATCATCCACTGGATAATTTCACCTAACGTCCGTACTCACTTAAGGAAAGTTTCTAAGAGGAGTTTATCTTCAATCAAAAAGGAACCCGAAGGTTCCTTTTTGTTATTTTCGATACATCTTGACCTGAAGGTAAAGATCGTTATAGACCCCAAGCAATTTCTTGCCTAATTGTTGATAGACTTCCAAATGGTCCAGTGTTTCATCGCTTGGATAGAAGGATTGGTCATCTTGGATTTCTTTTGGCAACATGGCTTTGGCTTTTTTATTTGGCGTTGAGTAGCCGACATAAAGAGCATTTTTCAAAGCATTTTTAGGACGAAGCATGAAGTTAATAAAGGCATATGCTGCTTCTTTATTTTTCACGGTTTTTGGAATGACAATGTTATCAAACCAAAGGTTGCTGGCTTCAGTTGGGACGACATAGCGAAGATCCTTATTGGCTTCGAGCATTTGGCTGGCTTCTCCTGAGAAGGTAACCCCAATAGCTGCATTGTTTTGGATCATATAGCCTTTCATTTCATCGGCCACTAAAGCTTTGATGTTTGGCGTCAAGGTGTAGAGTTTATCCACGGCCTCTTGCAATTTCTTTGGATCCTTTTCATTGAGGCTATAGCCCAAGGTATTGAGACCAATTCCCATGACCTCACGCGCACCATCGTACATCATGATGTCATTTCTGTACTCTTCACGCCAGAGATCTGACCAATGTTCCGGAGCATTTTTGACCATCTTGGTATTGTAGACGATCCCCAAGGTACCCCAGAAATAAGGTACTGAATATTGGTTGCCCGGATCAAACGATTGGTTCAAGAGTTTTGGATCAATATTTTCCATCCCTTTGATCTTGGATTGGTCCAACTTTTCAACCAGATGTTCATCCATCATCTTAGCAATCATATATTCACTAGGAATCGCAATATCGTAGGTAGTTCCCCCTTGCTTGATCTTGGTGTACATGGCTTCGTTGGAATCAAAGGTATCATATTGCACCTGAATTCCGGTTTCTTTTGTGAATTCCTTGAGCAAGTCTGGATCGATATAATCTCCCCAGTTGTAGATGACCAACTTGTCGCTATTCTTGGTATTCATGCTCGCTTCGATCTGGTGGCTAATTCCCCAGAGGATCAGAATGACAAGGACAATCCCAGTTAGGAATGAATAAAGTTTTTTCATGCTGCTTCCTCCTTTTCACGGGTAATAAAGTAATAACCGATGACCAAGAGCACACTAAAGAGAAAGACAAGGGCGGACAAGGCATTGATACTGAGGGAAATCCCTTGACGCGCACGTGAGTAAATCTCTACAGACAAGGTTGTAAAGCCATTTCCGGTTACAAAGAAGGTCACGGCAAAATCGTCAAGCGAATAGGTAAAGGCCATAAAGTAGCCGGCAATAATGGCTGGTGTCAGATACGGCAACATGATCTCTTTGAGCATTTGCACTTGGGTAGCTCCCAAGTCATAGGCCGCATTGACCATATCCCGGTTCATTTCCTTGAGTCGTGGCAAGACCATCAAGACCACAATGGGAATCGAGAAGGCCACGTGACTAGCCAGAACAGATAGGAAACCTAGCTGGTACTTCACCGTCGTAAAGAGAATCAAGAAGCTGGCCCCGATCATAACGTCTGGCGCTACCATGAGAATGTTGTTGATGGAGAGCAATGGTCCTTCTAACTTCTTCTTCGATTGGTAGATATAAATGGCTCCAAAGGTTCCGATCACCGTCGCAATCAAGGCTGACAAGAAGGCCAAGAGGAAGGTCTCTGACAAGATCAGCATCAGGCGACTATCTGCGAACAATTCATTGAAATGCTCAAACGTGAAGCCCGTGAAGGCATTCATATCTCCCCCTTTATTGAAGGCATAAAAGATCAAATAAAAGATAGGAAGATAGAGGATCAGAAAGACGAAACCTAGATAGAAATGAGATACTTTTTTCATCGTTCTCTCCTTTCTCTAGTTGCCCACATGGTAAAGAGCATAGCAAGGATCAGAACAACTCCGATGGTAGAACCCATTCCCCAGTTTTGTGTTGTTAGGAAGTGCTGTTCAATCGCAGTCCCTAGGGTAATGACGCGGTTTCCACCGATCATCCGTGTCAACATGAAGAGACTCAGACTAGGAATAAAGACAGACTGCACACCTGAGCGGACTCCATTCATGGACAAGGGGAAGACCACATGACGGAAGGTGTCCCAACGATTGGCTCCCAAATCATAGCTGGCATTGATCAAGTTTGGATCTAAGTCATCTAAGACATTAAAGATCGGCAAAATCATAAATGGCAATTCGATGTAGCTGGCTACAAAGATAAAGGAGAAATCGGTAAAGAGGATCTGCTGGGGTGCGACTCCGAGAAAGCTTAAAAAGCTATTGATGGAGCCGTTCTGACCAAAGATCCCAATAAAGGCATAGGCCTTGAGCAAGAGATTGACCCAGGTTGGCAAGACGATCAACATCAACCACAACTGCCGATGTTTGAGCAGCGTCAAAAAGTAAGCAGTCGGGTAGGAGATCAAGAGTGTCACCAGGGTGACAATTCCAGCATAAAGAACCGAATTAAAGCTCATCTTTAAATAGGTCAGATTTTGCGAAGTAAAGAACTCTTTGTAGTTTTCAAGTGAAAACTGCCCTTCAACGTTAAAAAACGATTGAAAGATGATCATGACTACAGGAGCCAAGACAAAGAGAAAAATCCACAAGAAATAGGGGAGGATAAATAGATTAGAGGTTGTTTTCTTCATCTCTTTCCTCCTCAATGGCATTAATCAAACCAGCTTCTTGCTCTTCCACTTCAACGTACTCTTCGATCCGCGCATCGAATTCTTCTTCGGTTTCATTGAGACGCATAACGTGGATATCTTCTGGTTCAAAGTCAAGCCCGATAACTTCTCCCACGATGGCCTTACGAGTGGAGTGAATCATCCACTCATTTCCCAAATCATCATAGGCGATGATCTCGTAATGCACACCACGGAAGAGCTGGGTGTCCACTTTCACTTGGAGCTTGCCTTCTTCAGGAAGAGTGATTTGCAAGTCTTCAGGACGAATGACGACTTCAACTGGTTCGTTTGGACGCATCCCACCATCGACCGCTTCAAAGCGTTTGCCATTGAACTCAACCAAGTAGTCCTCGATCATGCGACCATCTAGAATGTTGGACTCCCCGATAAAGGTAGCTACAAAGTGGTTGATCGGTTCATCATAGATATCTACTGGTGTACCAGATTGGACGATCTCCCCTTCATTCATGACAAAGATCCAGTCACTCATGGCAAGGGCTTCTTCTTGGTCGTGGGTAACAAAGACAAAAGTAATCCCCAAACGTTGTTGCAATTCCCGCAACTCATACTGCATGTCTGTCCGAAGCTTCAAGTCAAGTGCAGACAAGGGCTCATCTAAAAGGACCACTCGTGGTTCATTGATAATAGCCCGGGCAATGGCTACCCGCTGGCGTTGACCACCGGATAATTTTTGGATCGAACGTTTTTCAAATCCCGCTAACTGGACCATTTTCAATACTTCTGAAACCCGACGTTCGATCTCAGCCTTGTCCACCTTTTTCAAACGAAGGGGAAAAGCCACATTTTCAAAGACCGTCATATGCGGAAACAGGGCATAGGACTGAAAGACGGTGTGGACATCCCGTTTGTTGGTAGGGACATCATTGATCCGTTCCCCATCAAGGTAGACATCTCCAGTTGTCGCATCCAAAAGACCGGCAATGATATTAAGTATGGTCGATTTTCCTGATCCAGATGCACCGAGCAGGGTATAGAACTTCCCTTCTTCCAATTCAAAATTGATATCCTTTAGGACAACGGTACCGCTATCTTCAAAGACCTTTGAAACATTTTTAAACTCAATAATTGGTTTTTTCAATTCACATAAATTCCTTCTTTACTGCGATTAGCAAACTGCTTTTCAAACGAAAATGCAGCGGCTGACAGGAAAACCTGTCAGACCACCAATACCTCTCGGGGACTTACTAGACTGCCCCACCTATTTACGGTATCGATAGGCACTCACCCCCTCTCCGACTGATGCTATCGATGGTTCACAATCAATTGTTCTTCAATACTAAAGTTCTTAGGCTTGACCGATAATGCGAACTTCTGGTTCTAAACGGACGCCTGAGTGAGCTTCTACTGCCTCAATGACATGGGCGATCAAATCTTCGTAGTCCTTAGCTGTTCCATTATCGACATTGACCATAAAGCCGGCATGCTTTTCAGAAACTTCAACACCACCGATTCGATAGCCTTTCAGACCTGCTTCGCTGATCAATTGACCTGCAAAATGACCGACAGGACGCTTAAAGACAGATCCACAAGAAGGGTATTCAAGGGGTTGTTTCAACTGACGAAGATGGGTCAACCGATCCATCTCCTGCTTGATCGCCTCGTGATTGCCTGGAGACAAAGCAAATTTGGCAGAGATGACGACAGCCCCTGTCTCTTGAATCTTAGAATGACGGTAGCCAAAAGCCAGTTCACTCGCTGACAGAGTTTCGATCTCTCCGTCTTTGGTCAAGACCTTACAGGATACTAGGACATGAGCGATTTCTCCCCCATAGGCTCCCGCATTCATAAAGACAGCCCCACCGACACTGCCTGGAATGCCACTGGCAAACTCAAAACCTTTCAAACTATGGTGCAAGGCCACATGAGTGGTGTCGATAAGTTTAGCACCTGCCTCTGCTTCGATCACATAACCGTCCACACTGATGTCACGCAAGCGATCAAACATAATGACAAATCCCGGAATGCCCCCATCTCGGACAATGATATTGGACGCATTGCCCAGGACCATCCATGGGATTTGCTCTTGGTTAGCAAATTGGACGATGCGCTTTAATTCGTATTGGTTGCGAGGGAAGGCTAAAAATTCAGCATTCCCACCTACCTTTGTGAAGGTATAATGTTTTAAGGGTTCTTGAAAACGGATATCAATCCCTTCAAGAATTTGATTCATTTTTTCATTCATCTTTCTGTCTGTTCTCTCTCTATAAAAATACAAACTATTATACCAAATTTTTGACTATTTTTCGACCCTAAAAAACAAAAGAAGACCTATAATATTCAGGCCTTCCTTTTACAATTTATTATGCAATTTTACGCGCAATGGCACGATTCTTCTGTCCATCCAGAGCTGATTTGACCGAAATCCAAGCACCACCAAGAGTAAAGACAGCTAGCAAGCCTAGATTCAAGTAAAATTTATCTGGGACGTCCCCTGAGAATGTCGCTTCATTGAGAAGCGTCCACGACATACCAAATGGCAAATCCAGTTCACTCATAAGCGCCAAAGAATAATCTAATTGATTGACCAAAAAGACGGTCAAGACCATCAAAATAGCTGAAACTACCACACCTTTTTTAGTCAATTTCTTACCAAGAATCTCATAACCTTTGATAGTACAATAACCGAGGGCAGCACCTGCCAAAACAGATACATAGCCAAGACGCGCTACTAAGAGAGCAACAGCTCCACCGATGATCACACCGATCACGGCTCCTAGGATCCCCAAAAGGAAGTTTTCTTCACGTGCATCATAAGCCTCCACCGTGTCTTGCACTTCGGCTTGGTAAGCTCTAAAGGTTGCATCATCGATTAAAAAGATCGCATCACCGATTTGATACAGACCAATTGGTCCTTCCTCACCCGTTTCCGCATTCACTTGCACAAATTGGTGGTTGAGCAAGAAATCAACAATATCTTGGATAGCTGTCCATAAGGTTTCGACAGCCTTCCCTTTGGTCATTCCGCCTTTGACAACGATCGAGGTCAAGTAACCATTAAAAGAAATGGCATTAATGGCTTTTGATTGTTCTTTTAATTCATTCCAAAGAATCTCGCTATCTTCGATCAAGTCTCCTTCGGAACCTTGTTTCACACTGAGTGAAATGGTAAATACATTCTTGGTTTGAGCACCTTCAATGACTAACAAGAAGCCTTCACGCTCCCCATACATCACACGGGCTTCGCCATCAAACTGTAGACCTAGATCTGTTGCTATACTATATAAATATTCTGGTTTCATGTTTCCCCCTAGATTTTCGGGAAAGCTTGAGCTTTTCCCTATACAATTCCCATTCTACCATAGGAGAAGCAAAAAGGACATATACATTCGTATACATCCTTCTTTCATTTGTGTTACATTGAGGTTTATTTCTCAACACAAACGCCAAATGTGTCGATTTTAAGTTGGAAAATCTGACCATCTAACCCGAGTTTTTCAAGAGCTGCGACAAAGGCTGCTGTATGCTCTGGTGCTAAGAGGTTCATGATTGTTGGGCCTGCTCCTGAAAGATAGGTGGCGTATGCCCCATGCGCATGTGCTACTTCTTTGACCTGAGGGAACTCTTTGACCAAGGATTGACGGTAGCGTTCGTGGAAATGATCTGACTCGATGGAGCGACCAGCCGTCAGCAAATCTCCCTTGAGGAGAGCTGCGATAGCGACATTGGCTACGCTACTGGCTGCAACAGCTTCCTTATAAGACCATTCTTTCGGGAGGACATTCCGACTATCACTGGTCTTCAATTGGTAGCTCGGTACAAAGGCCACAAGGTCACAGCTTGGGAAGTCAGATGTGACATATTGGACATCTTCACCGATGTAGCTAGCAATGACCATATTTCCAAAGATAGCTGGAGCTACATTATCCGGATGACCTTCGATCTCGGTCGCGATGCGCAATTTCTCAGCATCTGATAGCTGGAGCTTGGCTAATTGATTGGCCAATTCAATCCCTGCGACAATGACAGAGCTAGAAGAACCAAGACCACGCGCCAAAGGCACTTGACTGGTCATCTTGATCCGATGGGGCTGCATATCAGTTGAGATAGAAAGAGCTGTTGAGAGCAAAAGGTTTTTCTCATCTGTCGGAATCCCTGCTCCTAGATCATGCTCAATGAACCAAGCATCAGCTGGTTCAAGGACTTCAATGGTCAAATAGCGAGTCACGGCAATCCCTACAGAATCAAATCCTGGGCCTACATTGGCACTGGTTGCTGGAACAATAATTTTCATGCTTATTCTCCCAAGACTTTAAAGGTATTCAAGAGTTCGAAATTCGCCTCTGAATCCAATTTTTCAACCAAGTTCTTGAATTGTGTTTGGTTGACTTGGTGGGTAATGATGACGACGCTTGCAAATTGACCATCTGAGTCTTCTTGGAGGATTTGCTTGAAGGAAGCTCCTTCTGCATTAAAGATTTCCGCAAGACGCAAGATTTGACCAGTCGCATCTGGTGCCTTGATTGAGAAGTAATAATTGTTCTTCACGTCTTCTGGCTTAGCCAATTGAAGAGGACGGCTGTATTCATTGAAGGCTTTACCGATTGTTCCTTCTTTTAGACGACGGACAATGCGAACGAGGTCGGCTACGACACTTGTCGCAGTTGGTTTTTGACCAGCACCTGGTCCGTAGTACATAGACTCACCAATACCGATGGATTCCACATAGACCGCATTCATGACATCGTTCACGCCAGCGAGTGGATGTTGTTTTGGAAGGAAGGTTGGTGTCACTTCTGCTGCGATCCCTGACTCTGTTTCAACGATAGAGCCGACCAGCTTGATGACATAGCCAAGGCTTTGAGCGACTGAGACATCTTGAGGCGTGATCTGGCTGATTCCTTTGTGACCTACTTGGTCAAATTGGATATTCATCCCAAAGGCAAATTGGCTCAAGATCACCATCTTGTAGGCAGCATCGATTCCTTCAACGTCGTTGGTTGGATCACTTTCAGCGTAACCAAGACGTTGCGCTTCTGCTAAAGCATCCTCATAAGTCCAGCCTTCTTCAACCATTTTGGTCATCATGAAGTTAGAGGTTCCATTGACTACACCGAGCACTTTGGTCACCTTGTCGGAAGCAAGGGAATTCACCAAGGTCCGAAGGATTGGAATCCCACCAGCTACGGCAGCTTCGTAATAAAGAGCCACTTTATGTTTTTTAGCAATCTTTAGCAACTCGCTTCCATGAACGGCAAGAAGGTCTTTGTTAGCAGAGACCACATGCTTACCAGCTTCAAGAGCACGGGTGATAAAGGTCTTAGCTGGCTCGATACGACCCATCAATTCGACCACGATGGCAATGTCCTTGTCTTCAATGATCTCATCGACATTGGTCACAAAGTTGTAGTCATGACCTGCAGCTTGCAATTTTTCCTTTTCCGCATCATCTCGAACCAAGACCTTGGCGATCTCGATTTCATCTTGAGCTGCCTGGGTGATTTTTTCATGGTTTTCTTTTAATAAAAATGGTACGCCACTTGCAACAGTACCAAATCCTAGTAAGGCAATCTTAACAGACATCCTATTGACTCCTTGAATTTTCTATAGTAGCTCCATTATAACAAAAACTTGAGCGTTTGACAGCCAATTGCCTTAAAAATTCTGAATTTTCATGACAGGATCTGCCTGTAGCAAGTTCTGGAAAAGAACATAGAATTTGTGGTACAATAAAGAAAATAATGAAAACGGTGACACTATGAGTAAACGAAGAGTACCTAAAAAAATCAAAGCCCTACTTGGAATCAATGCCCTCCTACTGGTCTGTATCTTTATTTGTAGCTTTCTTCTGATCAAGCGGATCACTCAGCCGAGTGACGGAAATACAAGTGGCACTGCCATAACGCGCTCGCTAGATGAACACAGTTCCTCTATAGAGTGGACTCGGGTGAAAAAGCCGGTCAAACTGCCCATCCTCATGTACCACTCCGTGCACAATATGGCCGAGTCCGAAGCTGCCAATGCCAATCTGATTGTCGATCCAGAAACCTTTGAAAGCCAACTAAAGGCCCTGAAAAAAGCGGGTTACTACACCCTGACACCTGAGGAAGCCTATCGGATCCTCGCAAAAAATGAAGTGCCAAAAGGAAAGAAATATGTCTGGTTGACCTTTGATGATGGCGTCGAGGATTTCTATACCATCGTCTATCCGCTTCTTAAGAAGTACAAGATGACCGCCACTAACAATATCATCACGGACTTTACCCAAAAGGAAAAAGAAAATGTCCTGACCTTTGACCAAATCAAAGAGATGAAAAGTGCTGGCTTGACCTTTGAAAGCCATACGGTCAATCATCCAGACCTAGCCAATTCCAGTCTTGAGACCCAAAAGAATGAGCTGGTTGCTTCTAAACGCCTGCTGGATAAGGTGCTGGATCAAAATACTAGCGTTATCGTCTACCCATCTGGTCGCTACAGCCAGGTCACGATCGACCAAGCCAAGAAAGCTGACTACAAACTAGGCCTCACCACTAAAAATGGACTCGCCAG
>CAKPZX010000054.1 GCA_934215455.1 uncultured Streptococcus sp. | reverse complement strand
GGACGTCAGCGAACTTCTACGAAGTTCCATGACTTAGTTTTGAACCTAAAGTTTCAAAACTCCCGAGTGCTAGAAACAAAAGTGTTTCTAGCACTTTTCTCACGGCGGAAAGTTTCAGTATATGTTTGAATCAAACATAATATATATCATTCTAATTTTTTTAGCATTACTTGTGTTAGCATATCGTGACAAACCCTACCAGTAAAAGAAAATTTTCCAAAATGGACTTTTTCTTCAGCAAAAAAAGCTCCGGTTTCCCGGAGCTTTTTGAATGATTAGTGTGAGACACGGCGACGTGCTGCTTTTTTGCGGTTTTCTTCGATGAAAGCTGCTTTTTGTTCTTCTGGTTCGATTACTTTCTTCTTGAATGTGTAAACTGCACCTGCGACAGCAGCAACTGTACCAGCAACACCAGTAACAAAACCTTTACCAAATCCTTTAGCCATGAGAATTTCTCCTTTTCTGAACTTTAAATATTTATGTTATAATATATGGTAACGAAAAAACGTGAATTTTGCAAGGAAAAACGATGAAAACCAAGATAATTGTGATTGTGGGACCAACTGCTGTTGGAAAAACAGCTCTTGCGATCGATTTGGCGCAAGCCCTCAATGGTGAAATTATCAGTGGCGATAGCCAGCAAGTCTATCGCAAGCTAGATATTGGAACAGCCAAGGCGACACCAGAAGAGCAAGCAGCAGCTCCCCATCATTTGATCGATGTGCGAGAGGTGACCGAGTCTTACTCGGCTTTTGATTTTGTAAGAGAAGCTAAAACTGCGATTGAAGAGATCACAGCTCGAGGCAAGCTTCCTATCATTGCTGGTGGGACGGGCCTTTACATCCAAAGTCTTCTCGAAGGTTATCATCTAGGTGGTGAAGTTCCTCATGAAGAGATTCTGGCCTATCGCGCTCAATTGGACTTGCTGTCGGACGAAGACTTGTACCAAAGAGTGGCGGAGCAAGGACTTGTGATTCCTCAGCTCAATCGCCGTCGGGCCATGCGGGCTCTTGAAATTGCGCATTTTGGGCAGGACCTCGCAAACGAAGAGACTGATTATGAACCCTATCTCATCTGTCTAGATGATGAACGGTCCTTGATCTATGATCGCATCAATCGTCGAGTAGATCGCATGCTAGAGGAAGGCTTGCTGGAGGAAGCCCGTTGGCTTTATGATGACCATCCGGAGGTTCAGGCAGCTAAAGGGATTGGTTACAAGGAACTCTTTCCTTACTTTAAGGGGGAGCAGAGCCTTGAGGAAGCCAGTGAGAGCCTCAAGCGCAATACGCGTCGTTTTGCCAAACGGCAGCTGACCTGGTTTCGAAATCGGATGGAAGTAAAATTTTACGCCATTTCTGCCCCCCACTTCAAGGAGCAGGTTCTTGCAGATGTAAAGGAGTTTTTACAGCATGATTGAAACAGAAAAAAAACAAGAACGCATCCTTTTGGTCGGTGTAGAACTTCAAGGCATGGACAATTTTGATATGTCTATGGAGGAGTTGGCGAGCCTGGCTAAAACAGCTGGTGGAGATGTCCGGGGCTCCTATACACAAAAGCGGGAGAAGTACGACACCAAGACCTTTGTCGGCTCAGGAAAACTAGAAGAAATCGCTCAAATGGTCGAAGCAGATGAGATTACGACCGTGGTGGTCAATAACCGCCTGACCCCGCGTCAAAATGTCAACTTAGAAGAAATCCTTGGGGTCAAGGTCATTGACCGGATGCAGTTGATTTTAGATATCTTTGCCATGCGGGCTAGGAGTCATGAAGGGAAGTTGCAGGTACACTTGGCCCAGCTCAAATACCTCTTGCCACGCCTTGTCGGTCAAGGGATCATGCTCAGCCGTCAGGCTGGGGGAATTGGTTCTCGTGGACCAGGGGAAAGTCAGTTGGAGTTGAACCGCCGGAGCGTTCGCAACCAAATCACCGATATCGAGCGCCAGCTCAAGGCAGTTGAAAAGAACCGGGAAACCCTTCGTGAAAAACGCTTGGAATCACCTGTCTTCAAGATTGGTTTGATCGGCTATACCAATGCAGGAAAGTCGACCATTATGAATCAGCTGACCAGTAAGAGCCAATATGAAGCCGATGAACTCTTTGCGACCTTGGACGCCACAACCAAGAGCATCCATCTAACAGGCAATCTGCAAGTGACGCTGACCGATACGGTTGGTTTTATCCAAGATCTACCAACAGAACTGGTATCGAGCTTTAAGTCGACCCTGGAAGAAAGTAAGAATGTGGATCTCCTGGTCCATGTCATCGATGCGTCTGATCCTAATCATGAAGAGCATGAAAAGACCGTGCTTTCGATCATGAAGGACCTGGATATGCTGGAGCTCCCTCGCTTGACGCTTTACAACAAAGCAGATAAAGTAGCAGACTTTACACCAACCCAGACACCTTTTAGCTTGATTTCAGCGCGCTCTGAGACAGCTCGTGAAGATCTCCAGGCTTTGCTTCTAGAAAAACTGAGAGAACTCTTTGTTCCCTTTACCATTCGCGTTCCCTTTTCAAAATCTTATCGAACACATGATTTAGAAATGGTTGCGATCATTGACCAGCGCGAATTTGAAGAGGACGTCGAGGTCATTCAGGGCTATATCGCAGAGAAAAATAAGTGGAAGTTGGAAGAATTTTATGACGGATTACGTTGATTTAGCAATAAAATATGGAGGATATACCAGCCTCGATCGGGTCTATCTGACCAATCTTTTAAGCACGATCCCTGAGGAATTGCGTCTCCGTGTGATTACGCCTCCCCCAAGTGTGATCAACGCCTATTTTGCTGAGCTCTATCAAAAGAAGAGCCCCAAGGAGGCCATGGATTATTTCTTGGACCTGAGCCGGGCATTTGACTTATTCACAGTTCAGCAAAGCTTTGATGAACGGAAGCCCTTTATCCGCCTCAATTTATCAGGGAAGTCTTATGGCTTGGCTTACGTAAATGAAGAGCTAGCCTGTGTCTTTGCTGAAGATCCAGCAGAGGATATCAACCCTGCCATTTTATTCGAAATTGCAGAGATCTTTCCACATTGTTTGGTCTCTGAAAAAGATGGTAAGATCTGCTTGCAAGAGGCTGAACCAGAAGTGGTCACTAAAACAGAAGCCCTCTCAGCCCTGACTGATTTGATGACCTTGGAAGATGGACGCTTGAAACTGTCAGGATATAACCAAGAAGAGCTCCTTGAGCTAGCGCAAGCCTACCCAGGCAACCTTTCGTTTCGTTCAGAGAACCGGACGGCCATGATTTATATAGATAGAAAGTAGACAATGGACATTCAATTTTTAGGAACGGGAGCTGGGCAACCCTCAAAAGCCCGTAATGTATCGAGCCTAGCGCTCAAATTGCTGGACGAGATTAATGAAGTCTGGCTCTTTGATTGTGGCGAAGCGACACAGAATCAAATTTTAGAAACGACCATTCGTCCGCGAAAGGTTAGCAAGATCTTTATCACTCACCTACACGGAGACCATATTTTTGGTTTGCCAGGTTTCCTATCTAGTCGGGCCTTTCAGGCCAATGAAGAGCAGACGGATCTGGATATTTATGGACCAGTAGGGATCAAATCCTTTGTGATGACTAGTCTTCGAGTATCAGGCTCTCGCCTGCCTTACCGCATTCATTTTCATGAATTCGATGAACATTCTCTGGGTAAAATTTTAGAAACTGATAAATTCACAGTTTATGCGGAAGCTTTGGACCACACCATTTTCTGTGTGGGTTACCGGATCATGCAGAAGGACCTCGAAGGAACACTCGATGCGGACAAGCTCAAGGCAGCGGGCGTTCCATTTGGACCGCTCTTTGGTCAGGTCAAAAGTGGTCAAGATGTCACCCTGGAGGATGGCACCAAGATCATTGCAGCGGATTATATTTCAGCTCCTCGACCTGGTAAGATTATCACGATCCTTGGAGATACCAGAAAGACTGATGCCAGCGTCCGCCTTGGAGTCAATGCGGATGTCTTGGTCCATGAGTCCACCTATGGCAAGGGTGATGAGAAGATTGCTAAGAAACACGGTCACTCGACCAATATGCAGGCGGCAGAAGTAGCGCGTGAAGCAGGGGCTAAACGCCTTCTTCTCAACCATATCAGTGCTCGCTTCTTATCAAAAGACATCAGCCAATTGCGCAAGGATGCGTCCAGCATTTTTGAAAATGTCTATGTCGTCAAAGATTTGGAAGAAGTGGAGATCTAAGATGCGAACCATTCTCATAACAGGAGCAAGTGGAGGTTTGGCCCAAGAAATGGTCAAGCTCCTCCCTGAAGATCGGCTGATTCTCCTAGGCAGAAATCAAGAAAAACTGGAAAAGATCTATGCCAGTCATCCTCAAGCTGAATGCATCGGGATCGATATCACTGATTCCTCAGCCGTCCAAGATTTGGTAGAAGAGCTCTATCAGCGCTATGGACAGATCGATATCTTGGTCAACAATGCAGGCTATGGGATCTTTGAAGAGTTTGACCAGATTACCAATGAGCAAATTCATGCCATGTTTGAGGTCAATACCTTTGCTCTCATGAAGCTTTCACGCTTAATTGGTGCCCGCATGAAGGAAGCAGGCAAGGGGCACATCGTCAATATCGTCAGCATGGCGGGTCTCGTCGCAACTGCCAAATCCAGCCTTTATTCGGCGACTAAGTTTGCGGCCATTGGCTTCTCGAATGCCCTGCGGTTGGAACTGATGCCCTTTGGTGTCCATGTGACAACGGTCAATCCAGGCCCCATTCGGACCACTTTCTTTGA
Organism: uncultured Streptococcus sp.; assembly: GCA_934215455.1. Taxonomy (GTDB): domain Bacteria; phylum Bacillota; class Bacilli; order Lactobacillales; family Streptococcaceae; genus Streptococcus. Next base: position 4,695 of record CAKPZX010000054.1, on the reverse strand, counting down.
TCAGGCAGACCCAGACGGAAGCTATGTCAAAGCTGTGGACCGCTACATTTTGGAACCCGACTTTGTGGCCAAGAAAATTGTCAAAAACTTTGGAAAAGCAAAACGCGAGCTCAATCTTCCTTGGCTCTTGAACCTGACCCACAAGCTCTATACCCTTTTTCCACGCATCTCGGACAAGCTAGCTAGCAAGATGTTTAATTTCAAATAGGAGGAGCTAGATGGCAGCCAATATTCAAGCTTATTTAGAAAACCTCCAGCAACCCTGGGGACAGATCTATTATGATATCCTTTTTGAACAATTGAAGGACATCAAGGGAAAACGGGTGCTTGATTTCGGCAGTGGCTTTGGCCTGGTAGCCAATCACCTAGCGAAAGAAAATCAAGTCCTAGCTGTGGAGCCCAATGAAGAAATGGTGGCCTTGCGTGCCCAGGACCGTCCCTACCAGCAACTGGTCGGGAGTCTGGACCAGATAGAGAGCTTTGAAGATGCCAGTTTTGATGTCATCCTTTGCCACAATGTCTTGGAGTATGTGGAGGATCGCAAGGTGATTCTAAAGGTATTCACTCGTCTCTTGAAACCAGGAGGCCTGCTCTCTATCGTCAAGCACAATGAGGTTGGCCGCGTCCTGCAGACTGTCGTTTTTGAAAATGATCCTCAGAAGGCGCTTGATTTATTAGCCGGTCACGATCTGGAAACCCACTCCATGGGCTTGGCTCAGGCCTATGATCTAGATAGAGCAGTAGAAGATCTAGCTCTTGAAGTTCAGGACTACCAAGGGATCCGTGTCTTTTATGCCTTGCAGGACAACCGCTTCAAGGGCCAAGAAGGCTGGCGAGAGTCTATGCTCAAGATGGAACTAGCTGTTTGCCAAGAGTCCCCTTACCGGGATATCGCCTTCTTCCAGCACTATCGGTTAAAAAGGAGTTAAGATGTTAGATTATAAAAAAGAAATTCCAGCGATGACAGACCTACTCGCACTCTACAGCTCGGTGGGTTGGACCAATTATACCAACAACCCATCTATGCTGGAAGAAGCTGTCAAAGCTAGTCTCTGGCAGTTAGCAGTCTATGATGAGGACGAGCTCGTCGCCTACATTCGCTTGGTAGGAGATGGCCACTCTGTTATTTTTGTGCAGGACCTTTTGGTAAGACCAGATCACCAGCGCCAAGGCATTGGAAAGAAACTCTTAACAGAGGCTTTAGCGACCTTTCCAAATGTCTACCAACGGCTTCTCGCCACTGAACGCAGCGAGAAAAATCTTGCCTTTTACCAGTCCCTGGGCTTTGTTGAACTTTCAGAGCAAGCCTGTACAGGGATGATCTATATGAAATAAAGAGAGTGGGACAGAAATCGGTAATTCGTTAGAATTCGATTTCGTCGTCCCACCTCCGCACAGTTGAGTAGGGCTGTAAAAGCTGATGAAATCAGCGTAGTAGAGCCCACTCAACCACTGCGTCTTGCTCGACAATCCAAAAACAATTGAGAGGCTAGGACTTTTGTCCCAGCCTCTTATCTATTTGACTGACAAAAGGGGTGATTGATGGTAAAATGAGGGGGAGATTAGGAGGAGATGGAATGAAGAAGAAAATAAAATGGGGACTTGTCTTATGTTCGGTACTTATACCAGTATGTTTGAGTGCCTGCAAACAAGGAACTGTAGAAAAACAAGGTTCTTCGAATAAAGCAGTACAGAAGAAAATCAATCGAAAAAACATTCATTTTGACAAAACAGGACCAGCTGCATCATTTGATTGGGATGCAAAGAACAGTATCAGATACATAACGTTTGAAAAACTTCCACAATATATGAGGTCAGATGATAGCGATGGTATTTCAATAAATGGACAGCAACCGAATGAAGTTTCTCTATCTGAGGAAGGAAGAGTTCAGAAAGCTTTGCAGGTCGTTGAAGGAGTCTATGTAGATCAAAGTAGAATAGACACAGTAATCAAGGCCAATGGGGCAAAAAATCAAGAGGATATGTATACTCGACTCTGGAACGATTATATTATCCCTAAAATTGAAAAAAGCAGTAGTACTTTTGATCCAAATACTTATGTGGAATATCTTGGTGAGAAGTACCCCCTCAAAATATATGGTCCCATGTATTTAAAGCTCATGACGAATGCATTGAGCTTTGGAAAAAAATATGAGTTAAAGGGCTATGCAGTTAAGGGAAACAGAGTATTCATTCGCATTCAGGTACCAACGTACTTCCCAGAGCTTTTATCGAGAGGGAATGAATATTATAAAAAGCCTAATGAGTCAGATTTCAATCAAGCCTTCTATGATTGGCTCGATGAATTCCATCAAAGGTATGCTGAAAAAGAAACAAATCGAGATGATCATATTTCCTATATCATGCTTTCAACAGTTTTACAACAGTTAGTTAACAAAAATTTCGAGGCAACCTCATTATCCGGTTATGCTGATAGTAAAACTTCGCCTACGGAATTCACGGTTGAAATGGAAGTGACAAATCAAGGGGATGTTCGAATTGATTTAAAAAACTTGGCTATTCTCTTACAAATCCCTCAACAAATGAAGGGGGATAATCAGTATGGTAAGCAAGATGAGAATAATATCTTTTGGACCATCCCATCTGGAAAGAATAATGATGGACAAAATGTAAAAGAAAAATTAAAGAATTTTAATCCCAAAAATCCTGTTAAAAGTTATGTAATTGGAGAGCCAGTTTTATTTGCTAATGGCTTAGAAGTTACACTGAATAGTGTAACAGACGAACCAAATTTAGATGTTCAGGATGATCAAGACCGTATCGATACAAGGAAAAAACAACATCGATTGATCGTCGAATTCACCCTATCGAATACAACACCTCTCCGTATTGAAAATACTCCAGATTATACAAATGTGGATCTCTATGATGGCCAGGGAAAATCTGCTTATATGTTGAATAACACTTTAAATTACAAACAGCCAACAGTCCTTGAAGCAGGAGAATCTGGTATATATAAAATTAACTATTTAACAGATGGGGATGGACCATTTACGATCGTTTATGGTGATGCAAAATGGGTCATTCAAAAATAGTCATGTCATATAATAGGAACTTCTCAATTATCATTAGATTTTTCAATCGGTTCATAGGTTGTTCAGATATGACTGCTGTAAAAAATTAATCGATTAGGTCGAATTTAGCAAGGAGGTCAGGCTATGAAGCCCAACTATTTCAAACTATTCGCAGGAATTCCACTTATTCTTTGTTGCCTGTTTCTTTCCAGTTGTAAGATCATGAAACCGAGTGATTATAAAAAGGCGAAGGAAGTAGTCAGCAGTGAGCTTGCTAAGGTTGGTCTGCATGGGGATGTGACCATAAACAAACTGGATTGGACTGCTTTGGAAATCCCAACTTATCATGTGTCTTATACCTACTCTGAGAAAACCTATGATGGACAAACAGTGACATTAGAAACGGATACGGTGTTTCATAATGATTGGACAGATACAACTAGTGACCATCTTCCAGAGTATAAGGAAGCGTACTTGAAGCAGCAATCTGTCCAAAAGAAGGAGAAGGAAATTGAGAAACAATTAAAGAAGCAATCTCTAGGTCTTCCAATTAGTTTCTTTGGTTTTTTATCTAACTCTCATCGTGATGAGAAGGAACAAATTCTTGATGGTATCGCAAGCCAAAATCTCAAAGAAGGGAAAAAGGACTTTGCCGGCTACTATCAAATTCCTCTTCAAACCTTAATCGATCAAGAGTTAATCACTATGACCATTTATATAAAGGATGGTGTATCCGTTAAGGAAAAAGACTTAAAAGCAGCAGCCAAAAAATTAGACGCTAGCAAACTGCCGGATGGTGCCTATGATTTCTATTATTCCAAAGGTAGTTATGCCGATTCTATCAGTTATTACTTCAAGGTCAAAGATGGGAAAGTTATTTTTTATGAAGATCAAAAAGAGAGAGTAGAAGGCCAAAACTAAAGAAAGATCTCTACGTATCCGATTAGAATGTTGGTCAATCTAATTATTCAGTATTTTATAGGGAGCCAGGACTTAACGTCTGGCTCCTTTATATTTGATTGAGATTTTACAAGGAAATTAGCTCTGAAGTCTATTAATAGGAAGAACAGATAAAAAAAGAGAACCTTTCGGTTCTCTCTATTTGTTTCAACTTCTATGAATGAGAGTAGAAGTTTCTTCGTTAGGGGGTTGATAGAAGTAAAGACTGTTCCTAATGATACGATTAGTTATCAGTCAATTTCCGTTTGATTCCAACAGCACTTGCTAAGACAAGAATTCCTGAGAAGACAAGTCCAGATGCAACAACTTCACCTGTATTTGGAAGAAGCGATTTGCGACGTCCACCATTGTTTCCACCATTTGAACCTGGCGCACTTGGTGTCGTTGTGGTACCAGAATGACTAGGTTTATTTGGGTTTTCTGTTGTAGATGAAGAAGTTTTAGGTTCTACAGTTGTAGTCGTAGTGGTTGTTGTACCTTCTTCACTACTATTGTGGTTTTCTGGTTCTTCTGGTGTTGTAGTTGTAGTTGAAGTAGTTGTAGGCTCATCGGTAGTCGTTACTGTAGTCTTAGGCTCTTCAGAAGTAGTTGAAGTAGTCGAAGGTTCATCAGTAGTTGTTACCGTAGTTGTAGGCTCTTGAGTCGTAGTAGTTGTAGTTGTAGGCTCTTGAGTCGTAGTGGTTGTAGTTGTAGGCTCTTG
>CAKPZX010000053.1 GCA_934215455.1 uncultured Streptococcus sp. | reverse complement strand
AGAATGGGATAATCTTCTACCAAATCCGCCACTTGAAATTCTGGAATCCCAGATTGACGGGTTCCAAAGATTTCCCCTGAACCTCGCATTTTCAAATCTTCTTCCGCCAGCACAAACCCATTGGTTGTCTCTGTCATGATTTTCATGCGCTGCTTGCCACTATCTGTCTTAGGATTGGCTACTAGAATAGCATAGGATTGCTTGTTTCCCCGCCCAACCCGGCCTCGAAGCTGGTGAAGTTGGCTAAGACCAAACCGATCTGCATCCATAATGACCATAACGGTCGCATTGGGCACATTGACTCCTACTTCAATAACGGTCGTAGACACCAAAACATCGACTTGGTGCTCTTTAAAGGCCTGCATGATGGCATCTTTTTCTTCACTTTTCATCTTCCCGTGAAGAAGAGAAACGCATGCTCGCTGTCCAAAGAAGGTCTCTAGCTCTTCTTGGAGGGCAAGGGCGTTTTTCAAATCTAGGGCTTCTGACTCCTCAATCAATGGAGAAATAAAGTAGGCTTGAGAACCTTTGCCAAGTTCTTTGACTAACCAGTCGAGGACCACTTCTAACTGCTCATGCTTGACCCAACGTGTGATGATTTCCTTGCGTCCCGCAGGCATCTGATCAATGATGGACACATCCATATCTCCAAAGGCTGTAATAGCCAAGGTCCGGGGAATAGGGGTAGCCGTCATCATCAGGACGTCTGGATTTTGTCCTTTTTCTCGAAGAATACGACGTTGGGAAACCCCAAAGCGATGCTGTTCATCAATAATGACCAAGCCTAGATCTTGGTAGTGAACTCCCTCTTGAATCAAGGCATGTGTCCCCACAATCAGTTGAGCTTTGCCTGAGGCGATCTCCTCTATGACTTCTCGTTTCTCAGCTGCTTTTAATCCTCCCGTTAGAAGAGCAATTGGCAAATCTGGAAAAAGATTTTGCAAGCTTTCCTTGTGTTGCTCTGCCAAAATCTCCGTTGGAACCATCAAGGCTGCTTGCTTACCAGCACTTAATGCTGCATACATAGCAAGACCAGCCACGACTGTCTTCCCGCTTCCCACATCTCCTTGAAGCAAGCGGTTCATATGATAAGGGGAGGCCATATCTGTCAAGATTTCATTCAAGCTGTTTTCTTGAGCTTGCGTTAGCTCAAAGGGAAGCTGTTTTTTTCGTTCTGCTAATTTTTCTGGATTCCAGGCCAAGGAAATCCCTTGGCTAGCATCGTGATTTTCTTCTTTTAGCACTTGGAGTTGCAGCTGGAAAAAGAGGAGCTCTTCAAATTTTACCCGGCGAAGAGCTTGCTTATACTCTGCTAGATCCTTAGGAAAATGCATAGCTTGCACTGCTTGGGAACGAGACATGAGTTGATAACGATCTCGTAAGATTTGGGGTACATTCTCTTCTAAAAGCTGGTCCAAACCCTGGTCGAACGCTATTTTGATCAATTTCACCAGGCTGTTTTGGCTGACCCCTTGCGTCACCCGATAGACCGGCTGCAAATCATCTTCCACTTGAGCCAGGAGTTTCATCCCTGTCAAACTGCCTTTAGCCTTATCCCATTTCCCAAAAATCGCCACCGTCTGCTGAACCTCAATTTTGTCTGCTAGATAGGGTTGGTTGAAAAAATTAACCGCAATGACCTGGTCTCCCTGTTTGATCGAAAAACGCAAGCGATTTCGTTTGTAGCCATAATATTGGACATTGGCTGGTGTTGCTACCACCCCAGAGATGACGGCTTTTTCCCCATCTTCCAACTCTAAAACATTGCGCGTTTTGAAGTCTTCGTAGCGAAAGGGGAAATACAAGAGCAGATCTTCTAAGGTTTCAATCCCTAACTTTTTAAATTTTTCCGCCGATTTTGGACCGACTCCAGGCAGTACGGATAAGGGTTGGTGTAGATTCATTTCTCCTCCTTTCTTTTATAAAAAAGCAGGTCCATCCGGGAAAATCCCACCTGCTTCTTCTTATTCTTCACCTGTATAGTCACGAGGAATCCGATCGCTCAAGAGACAGACCACTTCATAATTAATGGTACCACGGCATTCTGCAACCTCTGTTGCCGTGATTTCTTTCTCGCCTTCTCGTCCAATCAGGGTAACCTTGGTCCCCAGAGGCAATTCTTCATGGAGGCGAACCGTTATCTGGTCCATCGAAACGCGACCAACAATGGGACAAAACTCACCCTTGATCAGCACATGGAAATTTTGCATTTCCCGGATCCAACCATCCGCATAGCCAATAGGAATCGTCCCGATCCATTGGGGTTCTTCCGTCGTATAGGTTGCCCCGTAACCAATATCTTGACCAGCTTCTAACTGTTTCACATGAACTATCTCACTCACCAAACTCAAGGCTGGCTTGATTTCATAAGGCAAGGCTAACACAGAACCACTGGGATTCAAGCCATACATGACATCTCCCAAGCGCACAGCCGTGAAAATTGTATCCGCATGCCACAAAGAGGTGGCAGAATTACTTGCATGGACAATGGGAGGAAGGGTTTCAAGAGCAGCTAATACTTCCTTGAAAAAGTGGTATTGCGCTTGAAATTTTCGATCATCTGCTTCATCTGCTGTCGCAAAATGAGTAAAGATTCCTTCAATTTCAGCTCCAGCTGCCAAGAGGAGGCGTTCAGCCTCTTTGATCTCTTCGATAGTTCGGAATCCAATCCGCCCCATTCCTGAATCCACCTTGATATGGACCTTCAATCCTGAAAGATCTGCTTCTTGTCCAAGCAATTGGTCCAACCAAGCAAGACTAGCCACTGTTAAGCGGATGTCATGCTCTTTGGCCAGATTCACTGTTTCGCTTGGGACAACTCCCAAAATTAAAATAGGGTGTTGCAAGCCTTCTTCGCGGATTTCTAGGGCTTCATCCATATTAGAAACACAAAAGCCATCTACCTGAGGCGCCAATTTTTTGGTCACCTCAACGACTCCATGACCATAGGCGTTGGCCTTGACGACCGCATATTTCAAAGCTTGACTCGGAATATGCTCGCTAACTTGTTGCACATTAAAGGCAATGGCTTCCAAATCGACTTTTGCAACAGTTGGTCTATGTTTACTTGCTTTCATTTTCTTCCTCCAAAATGACACTGGTCGACACTAGGTCTCCCTTGTGACTGATCGAAATCCATACCTTCCCAGAAAAAGGAGACTTGGAAAAATAGGGGGCTCCGTGGGCATCATTTAAAATTTCTAAATCTTGAAAACCAACTGGTCCAATCCCTGTTCCCATTGCCTTTGAAAAGGCTTCTTTGGCAGACCATCGGCCCGTTAAATATTCCATTTTCCGTTTTCCAGACAATTCCTCAAAGCGCTCTCGCTCAGCCTCGGTTAAGACTTTTTCAGCGAATCGAGTATTCTTCTGATAGGCTTTTTCAATCGCAGCGATCGATTCGATATCGATGCCATGTCCTTTGATCATCTTGTTTTATCCTTATTTATCGTTTCAGTATCGTTTTACTGACAAAAGAGAAGGGGCTAAAGAATCACTCCTTCCGCCCCTGCCTGTTACTTATTCATCGTTGCAATTTCTTTGACCAAGGCCTGTGTTTTTTCCCAACCCAGGCAAGGATCTGTGATGGATTGACCATAAACCACTGGTTCATTTTGACGGCCATCTTCTAGATAGGATTCAATCATGAAACCACGAACTAAAGTTGCCAAATCCTTGTTCCAAGCACGGTTCATCATGGTTTCTCTCACGATGCGTACTTGCTCTTCGAATTGTTTACCAGAATTGTCATGGTTGGTATCCACCAGGATGAAGGGATGTTGCAAGCCCATTTCGCTATAGCGTTTTGCTGCCGCTAGCAAATCTTCATAATGGTAGTTTGGAATATTCTTACCACTTGCATCCAAGCCCCCACGAAGGATCGCATGAGCTAAAGAATTTCCTGACGTTTCCACTGCTTGGGCATTGAACAAAAAGTTTTGAGGATGTTGGGCTGCATAAATCGCATTGAACATGACAGAAAGATTTCCAGAGGTTGGATTCTTCATACCTGTCGGAGCAGAGATCCCACTAGATACAAAGCGATGCTCCTGGTCTTCAACCGAACGCGCTCCAATGGCATGATAGGAAATCAAATCTTCAACATACGGAAGACTTGCTGGATAAAGCAACTCATCCGCAGTTGTCAAACCAGTTTCTGTAATCACACGGTAGTGGAGATGTCGGACTGCTTTCAAACCGTCCACAAAGCTTGGTGCTGCATGTGTATCTGGTTGGTGCATCAAGCCTTTATAGCCATCCCCATTGGTCCGAGGTTTAGCCGTATAGACCCGCATCACAATGAAAATCTGATCTTTCACTTGCTCTTGCAAGTCTGCCAAACGACGGGCATACTCCATCACAGCTTCTTCATTATCAGAAGAGCAAGGTCCGATCACAAGAAGGATCCGTTGGTCTTCTCCTTTGATAATAGCTTCCAATTCTCGATCACGCGCTTCTTTGCGCTCCAAGGCTGGACCTTCCAAGCGGTAAAGCGAAGTGATCTCTTGCTCATCAATCTTATTGCTCTTCGTAATGAATACCATACGGCCTCCTTATGCTAGCTAGACCCATCCTCTCTCTGTTTTAGAGGAGCTCTTAAAATTTACGTCCGTGACAGTTTTTGAATTTCTTACCTGAACCACAAGGGCACAAATCGTTGCGTTTTACTTGTGACAAGTCAATATCTGCTGGAATATCTTGTTGTTGCGCTGCAATGTTGCGAGTCGCAGTTGTTGAAATGCTGTGTTCCGTACGTGGACGTTCTTGTTCGTGAATTTGGGCTTTCATCATGAGACGAGTCACATCAAATTCAATCGATCCGATCATATCGTTAAACATACGGAAACTTTCTGATTGGTATTCTACCACTGGGTTATTTTGCGCATACCCACGAAGTCCAACCGCATTTCGCAATTGATCCAAGGCATCGATATGGTCTGTCCACTTGCTATCCACCACACGAAGGATCAAGACTTTTTGGAATTCTTGCACAGACTCTTCGTCACGCAATTTCGCCACTTGGCTAGCATAGATTTCTTCTGCACGTGCATACAAGTAATCGATAACTTCCTTGTCAGATTTTCCTTCAATATCGCTTGCAGAAATGGTATCTTCCGGAACCAAATTGTATTTAGCAAAGTTCAGAATCGCTTCAACGCGTTCTTCCTTACTTGAGTGGCTGGCTCCTTCAACAATCCGTTTGATGGTCCGTTTGATCATGGCCTTGATTTCAGGCGCCAAGTCACGGTTAGCTGTGATGACATCATAGCGTTCAGCGTAGATAATTTCCCGTTGTTCCCGCATCACGTCATCGTATTGAAGGACTTGTTTACGGGTATCGTAGTTGTTTCCTTCAACCCGTTTTTGTGCACCCTCTACCTGACGGGTGAACATGTTTGAACGGATTACTGATTCTTCTTCGCTCAACTTGAAGCGATCAAGCACTGCTTTGATCCGTTCAGAACCGAAACGACGCATCAATTCATCTTCAAGAGACAAGTAGAATTGAGATTCACCTGGATCCCCTTGACGTCCTGAACGTCCACGAAGCTGGTTATCGATCCGACGGCTTTCGTGACGTTCTGTCCCGATGACACAAAGTCCACCGAGTTCGCGAACACCTTCACCAAGCTTAATATCGGTACCACGTCCGGCCATGTTGGTCGCGATGGTAACAGCACCACGTTGACCAGCGTTCATGATGATTTGCGCTTCTTTGTAGTGGTTTTTCGCATTCAAAACTTCGTGAGGGACACCTGCTTGAACCAACAATTGAGAAAGGTAATCACTGGTTTCAACGGCAACGGTACCTACTAGGACTGGTTGACCTTTTTCATGACGAGACTTGACATCTTCCACAACAGCCTTGAATTTTGATTTCAAGCTTGGGTAGAGAAGGTCTGGATGGTCAATACGGGCAATCGGACGGTTTGTTGGAATTGGAATCACGCGAATGTTATAAATTTCACGGAATTCTTCTTCTTCGGTTTTCCCTGTCCCTGTCATCCCTGACAACTTCTTGTACATACGGAAGAGGTTTTGGTAAGTAATCGACGCAGATGTTTTGGTTTCTTCTTGAACTGGAACACCTTCTTTGGCTTCAATCGCTTGGTGAAGGCCATCAGAATAGCGACGTCCTTCCATGGTCCGACCAGTAAATTGGTCGACAATCAAGATTTCTTGATCTTCGCTGACCACATAGTCGATATCCAAAATCATGATGTAGTTGGCACGAAGGGCATTGTCGATAAAGTGAGTCAAAGCTACGTTTTCAATATCGTACAAGTTTTCAAGATTAAAGTAGCTTTCTGCCTTATCGATTCCTGAATCAGACAAACCGATGGTTTTAGATGGGACATCGATAATGTAATCGTCCTCTGTCAAGGTCTTCACATAAGCATCCGCCATGTGATAGAGCTGGCTCGTATCAGAAGCTGTCTGACCAGAAACGATCAATGGAGTACGCGCTTCGTCAATCAAGATGGAGTCTACCTCATCGACCAAGGCATAGTTCAATGGACGTTGAACCATGTTTTCTGCACGCACAACCATGTTGTCACGCAAGTAGTCAAAACCAATCTCTGAGTTGGTTGAGTATGTGATATCACAGAGGTAAGCTTCTTTTTTCTCAGCTGGAGATTTTGCTGCAAGGTTGATCCCTACTGAAAGGCCAAGCCATGAGTAAAGTTCTCCCATCTCTGTTGCATCCCGCTCTGTCAAGTATTCATTGACGGTGACAACGTGCACCCCTTTGCCAGACAAGGCATTCAAGTATACCGGCATGGTTGCTGTCAAGGTTTTCCCTTCCCCTGTACGCATCTCTGGAACGTCACCATGGTGAAGGACGATTCCCCCCATGACCTGAACCTTGTATGGGAACAAACCAAGAACCCGTTTTGCAGCTTCACGAACCACTGCAAAAGCCTCGTACAAGAGATCATCCAAAGACTCACCATCTTGGTAACGTTGCTTAAACTCAACTGTTTTCGCTTTTAATTCGTCATCCGTCAAAGCTGCCATTTGGTCTTCATAAGAAAAGACCTTATCAGCCATTTTTTCAAGGCGTTTGATTTCGCCTCGATCATTTTCAATAATTGTTTTTAATAAATTTGCCATTTTTTTCCTTACTTTGAATTTTTCAAAATCTAAAATGTTCTTTTTATTCTAGCATTTTTTAAACATTTTTTCAAGATCAAGGCTGTATCTTACAAGACTTTCGAGTGGTTTTTTTCGTGTGAGAAAATCCAAAAAGATGCCTGCTCAAGCAGACATCTTTTCTATATACGGTGTTTATTCAGACAAATGGTAAGAATAGCTTGCCACAACCACTTCTTCATGCCAACGAAGTGCATACTTCAATTTCAAACTCATTTGGTTGTGGAGAATATTTTGCCAATGTTTTTTAGGGATAAATTGAGGGACTAAGACTGTAACGGTGTTGCCTTTTTCCTTGGCCTCCTCAGCTACTTTTGAGACAAATTCAACCGTTGGCTGGATAATATCCCGGTAACTGGTCATGACATTTTCAAAGCGAATATGAGGGAAATACCGCTTAAATTCTTCTGCTACCTCAGCGTCTTTAACCTTGGTTTCTTCCGTTGAGACGTGCATAGCTATAACATCGTTTCCTAGGCTATTTGCATAACTCATAGCTCCCACACTTACCTGAGTGACATTCCCAACAAGGACAATCACTGTATTGCCCGCATAACTTGTCTTTTCAATCTTACCTCCCAAGCGCAATTGAGCCGCAACTTTATCATAGTGATTACGGATACTCAAGAACATCCAAAGCAAGAGACCAATAATAGGGAAGAAGGGCCAGATCTCACCCAAACGGAATAATAAGAGAATCAAGACAATCCCATAACAGATGGCTGCCCCCAGGATATTGGCAAGCGAATACTTAAGAAATCCTTTTTGATATTGGCGTTTCCAGTGGATCACCATCCCTGTTTGAGAAAGGGCAAAAGGAATGAAGACCCCAATGGTATAAAGCGGAATCAAGCTTTCTGTTTGCCCATCAAAGATCAAGAGCAGGACGATAGCACCAATCGCCAAGGTCAAAATCCCATTGGAATAGCCCAGACGATCCCCTTTTTCCATATACATGTGTGGCATGTATTTATTTTTAGCCATGTTAAAGGCCAACATTGGAAAGGCTGAGAAACCTGTATTAGCCGCAACTGCCAAGATCAAGGCTGTTGATAATTGGAAGACGTAAAAGAAGGCTTGACCGACTGGGGAATTCCCTAAGATAGCTTGGGCCACTTGGGCTAGAGTTGTTACCCCTTTTGCTGGAACGACACCCACCCAGTAATTGAGGAAGGTAATCCCCGCAAACATGATCCCCAAAATCAAAGCCATAATGGTCAAGGTAGAGGCTGCATTCTTTGCTTTTGGTTTCTTAAAGAAAGGAACCGAATTGGAGATGGCTTCAACCCCTGTTAGGGAAGCGGATCCACTCGTAAAGGCCCGCAACAAGAGAATGACACTAACCCCTGAAATGGTTTGCCCCACATGAGCAGTTGCATTATAGGCCAAGTGACCCGTTAAAATTTGGATCACACCATAGCCGATCAAGGCAATGGTACTGACAATGAAAAGGTAGACCGGAATCATCAAGGATGTGGCCGATTCGCGCAATCCCCTCAGGTTCATCAGCATCAAGATCAAGACCAACAAAATGGAAATGTGAAGATTATAAGGATGAAGAGATGGAATCGCTGACGTGATGGCATCTGCACCGGAAGACACAGATACTGCTACTGTCAGCATGTAGTCGATCAAGAGACTACCACCAGCGATCAAACCCACTTTGGGAGACAAGTTCTCCGTAGTCACCATGTAGGCCCCTCCCCCTTGAGGGTAGGCATGAATGACCTGACGATAAGAAATCGTTAAACTAGCTAGAAGAACCAGGACCACAATCCCAATCGGAATGGACCACCAAATTGCTCCCGCTGAAACGGTCATCAAGACCAGGATAACTTGCTCTGGACCATAGGCAATAGAAGAAAGCGCGTCACTAGAGAGCATGGCCAAGGCCTGCATTTTCCCAAGCAATCCGCCTTCACCTTCTGCACCAGATTTCAACGGACGGCCAATAAACCATTTTTTCAATGTTGAAAACATAAAAAACTCCTTGAAAAAAAGATCATGAGGCCGGGAATTCCCTGCCTCTTTTTCATAAAACTGGGGTTATTCTACTCCTTTTTTTTATAGCTGTCAACTAATAGCATGAAATTATTGTGACATTTTCATAAAGTTTTTATCTTGTTCATTTCTTGAGCCTACCATAGCTCGGTCAGCTTCTTTTCAAAGTTTTCCAAGCAAAAAACGAGGCTGGGACAAAAATCCTAGCCTCTCAATTATTTTTGGATTGTCGAGCAAGACGCAGTGGTTGAGTGGGCTCTACCACGCTGATTTCATCAGCTTTTACAGCCCTACTCAACTG
>CAKPZX010000052.1 GCA_934215455.1 uncultured Streptococcus sp. | reverse complement strand
GATCACCAGGAAACACTGGGAGGGACGATTGCGGAAATCGCCCAGCAAAAGGCAGGAATCTTTAAGAAGGGCAAGAAAGCTGTTGTGGGTCCCTTGTCGGATGATGCTATAGCTGTTTGTCAAGAAAGGGCCGAGCAATTGGCTGTGGATCTCCATGCCTTCCAGAAAGATTTTGGCATAGAGCAGGACCGTTTTTGGAATGAACGTGTGGAACTTGTCTTGCCGTCTCTGGGTTTGAAGGGTGATTACCAACGGGAAAATGCTGCAGTAGCTCTGGAGGCCTTTATTCTCTATATGGAGGGCCTAGATCAGGAAGTGGATATGGATCAGGTCAAGCTTGCTTTGCAAGAGACGCGGTGGCCGGGCCGTCTAGAGTTGTTTGGCGGCCAGGTGTATCTGGATGGCGCCCATAATCCTCATGCTATGTTGCGCTTGATCGAGTTTGCCAACAGCTTAGCAGGGAAGCGCGTGAAGATTTTATTTGGAGCCCTCAAGCGAAAAGATTATAGCGGGATGCTCCAAACGCTTCAAACAGGATTGCCAGAAGCTGAATTGATTTTGACGACCTTCCATTACGGAGAAGTGGTGGCACAAGGTGACCGACAAGACCTGCCCTATGTAGCTGACTACAAGGCCTATATCAAAGAATTTATGGATCAGAGTCGTCCAGATGAAGTCTTATTTGTGACAGGATCCTTGTATTTTATTGCGGAAGTAAGGGCATTTTTATTAGAGGGGTAAACAATTGACCTAAAGACTTTCTTGGCGTATACTGGTGGTAGATGGTATACGGTTATGGCGAAAGGAGTCGATCTTAATGAAAAAAATCATGTCTATACTGACCTTGGCGGTAGCCCTTTTCCTGACTGCTTGTAGCCAGCAAGAAAAAGCGACACAGACTTCGAGCAAACAGATGTCTACTTCATCACAGACTGTGACTTCAGCGAGTGAAGAACAGAAAGAAGGAGTGTCCATAGATGGCAGTTATCGTGGACAGGACGAGGAAAATACGATCCTCTTGGTGGTGACGGGTCGAAAAGGCACGTTTACGGTGCAAGATGCTGATGGAGAAGAAGAGGCCAAAGAGGTCAGCATTGATCCGGTCAATCAATCCATGCGTATCGGGGATGAGCCTTATCGCTATCGGATCGAAGGGGATCAGTTATCGCTAGAAGACCTGGAGCAAGCAGAGGATGATCAAGGGATTATCGTTTTGACCAAGCAATAAGGGACGAAACAATTGAGAGGCTGGGACAAAAGTCCTAGCCTCTCAATTGTTTTTGGATTGTCGAGCAAGACGCAGTGGTTGAGTGGGCTCTACTACGCTGATTTCATCAGCTTTTACAGCCCTACTCAACTGTGCGGAGGTGGGACGACGAAATCTAATTCTAACGAATTACCGATTTCTGTCCCACTCTCTTTTTGTTTGTCTAGAAGGGGTTTGGTTGGTCGTTGCATCGGGTAAAAAGAATTGGTATACTAGTAGAAAGAAAAAAGGAGGATGCTGTGACCTTTCGAAAATTACGTCTATTAATGTCCAAATATGGATTTAGTATTTTGTTTATGGGCTTTGAACTATGGGCATCCTTTGCGGCCTTCTTCTGGCTTAATAGATGGTTCCCTCATTGGCTATCTGTTGCAGTCATTGGGCTCTTATATGTGTCGACAATCTTAGCTATTGTTAATCGAAATACCCCGCCTGAAAATAAGGTGACCTGGCTCTTGATTGCCGTCATTCCTGTCTTTGGATCGCTTTTATACCTCATGTTTGGAGAGCGGCGTTTGTCCAAAAAGGAAATGATCCAGCTGAAAAATATGGAGTCCATGAAGTTTCGAGAGGACAATAGTCATCAGTTGCGTAAGGAGCTCAAGCAAGAAAGCAAGGCGGTTTATGGCTTGGTCAAGTCGATTTTATCCATGGACCACAATGCGGATCTCTACAATGGGACGGCATCGACCTTTTACCCTCTAGGAGAGGACATGTATGAGCAACTACTAGAGGATCTAAAAGACGCGAAAAAATTTATCTTTATCGAGTTTTACATCATTGATGAGGGTTTGATGTGGAATAGTATCCTAGAGATTCTAGAGCAGAAAGTGAAAGAGGGGGTTGAAGTCAAACTCCTTTATGACGATATCGGCTGTATGGCAACCTTGTCTGGGAACTATACCAAGCGATTGCGAAAGATGGGGATTGATGCCCATAAGTTTAACAAGGTGATCCCCCGTCTAACAGTGGCTTATAACAACCGAGACCACCGCAAGATTCTGGTCATCGATGGGCAGATCGGCTATACGGGTGGGGTTAATTTGGCAGACGAGTATATCAACCATATTGAGCGGTTTGGTCACTGGAAGGACAGTGCCATCCGCTTGGATGGACGGGCTGTTAAGGCCTTGACGCGACTCTTCCTCATGAACTGGTACATCAACCGTGGGGAAATCGAGGATTTTGACCGCTACCATATTGAAAACAAGGCTGTCGAAGGAGAAGGGCTTTACATTCCCTATGGGAGTGGACCAAAGCCGATTTACAAGTCGCAGGTCGGAAAGACGGTCTATCAAAATATGATCAACCTAGCGACTGATTACGTCTATATCACGACTCCTTACTTGATCATCGATTATGATTTGACAGAGGATATCCGCAATGCTGCCCTTCGTGGGGTGGATGTTCGGATCGTGACCCCGCATATTCCAGATAAAAAATTGATCCAAATCGTAACTCGTGGGGCTTACTTGGATCTGATGGATGCAGGAGTAAAGATTTATGAGTATACACCTGGTTTTGTCCACAGCAAGCAAGTCCTAGCAGATGATGAAATGGCGGTTGTGGGATCGATTAACTTTGACTACCGCAGTCTGGTCCATCACTATGAAAATGCGGTTTGGATGTATCGGACGCCTGCTCTGACAGAGATTCGGGCGGATTTTGACCACATCTTTGAAGTGTCCCAAGAAATCACGGAAGATACCTTCCGCTTTACATGGCACCAAAGCTTAATCAAGGAAATTATGCAATTGTTCGCACCGATGTTGTAATAGGTGTGGGAATACAGAAGAAAGAGTCAGAAGCTGAGAGATCTGACTCTTTTTCCATAGGACTATGTGGCAAGAGGCTGACATGGTCGGCAGAATTTGGTATACTAGAGAAAATAATGGGCTTTTTTCTAAAAGGAAAGAGCAGAGGAATAGCGAAGAAAAGGAAAAAGAATGAGCGAAAAAGAGCAAGAAATGACTTCGAAAAAGTTAGGGCTTCACGTGGGAGATAGCTTTCAGGATACACGTGAAATTCGCGAAGTGCTAGATAAGTCAGTCTTTCGTGAAGAAGAGCCGACTCATAGCCAACAGGCAGAAGTCTTGGAGGAGCCGGTTGCAATGGAGGCATCAGAGGAAATTCGTGATGCCAAGCCAGAAGCAGTAGCAGAACCTACACAAGAATCTGAACAGGAAGCGGAGCAAACGCTCAGTCGGATGAGTCGTCGTTCGCGTAAGGCGGGAGTTGAAGCGGCAAAAGCGGAAGCATCTAAGGTAGAAGAGAATACGGAAGAGCTAGAAGCAGATGTGGCAGTTGAGCCGATCCGTCGTCAATCCAAGCGTCCAGTGCCCCTAGCGATTCCTTTTGTGTTGAGTCTCTTGATTAGTTTGCTGCATGTCGGGGTGCCATTTTTAACCCGTTTTGCAACCAATCAACAATCGCAAAACTTGTATGCTGGCTGGGCAATGACCAAGGGTCAAGTACCGTTTGGTGATTTTTACGGAACCAATGGTCTCCTCTATTATGCAATCAACTGGTTGGGAAGTTTAGCTGGTGGACATTGGGTCTTGATGATCCTCCAAGCGATTGCCCTCTTCTTTGCGGGGACTTATCTCTATAGGGTTGTGCGCTTGCTGGTGTCTGATAAAGATACAGCGAAGAATGTCCAGTTACTCTTTTATTTCTTGGTGCTAGGCCTTGGTTTTGGAGGAACTTATGTGACTCTCTTTAGTCTTCCAATCCTATTTGCCAGCATGAATTTCATTTTGGCTTATCTGATTGGACATCGTAAGGATGAAGGCTTTATCCTTTATGGTGCGATTGCTGCTGTGGCTTTCTTGATTGATCCGATGACCAGTGCCCTGTTTTATTTGTTGGCCTTCCTGGGATTAACAGCCTTTAACATCAAGCAGAAGAGATGGGCGCGTGGCTTTTATCAACTGCTAGCAGCTCTCCTTGGTTTTTCACTTGTCTTTTATCCAATTGGCTATATCACCGTTTTGAATCAGACTTTTGGCTATGCCATTAACCAAGTGACCTATGTCTTTAATGCCTTGAATTTTAGCAATGGACAGACCTTCAGTAATGCCATTTATTATGGACTGTTGGCGCTCGCCTTTGGTCTGGTCTCTGCCTTTTTGATGTCCTTTACGAAGCAAAATAGCAGTGCTCGCCGGATCTTCCGCTTTATGGGATGGGCAGGTAGCTTGGTGGTCCTTATTGTGTCGATTGGTCTTCCTGAACAAGGCGCTTACCAATTGTTACCGATGTTGCCATTTGTTCTTCCTTTGTTTGCGATCTGGTTCTCACGAGATGGGGAAGAAAACGATGGGATCGAACGTCGTGGTCGGAAGAAGAAAAACAAGGAAGTTTGGGCCGCTTACTTTACGAGCCAAGTTTTCTTACCGCTAGTAGCCCTTGTCTATCTGTTGGCGAATCCAGTGGTTCAAGATGTCGTGCTTCAGTCTGGTCAATCCAGTGAACGGAGTGCTATTGCCAGCTACATTAAAAATCACACCAAGTCGAAAGATACCATTTATGCTTGGGATACGACAGCTACTCTCTATCAAGAAAGCGATCGTTTGGCAGCTTCTGCCTTATTGACTCCGACGTCTTATCTGGGGATTAATGAAAATCGGACCAATGTGATCCAACAAATCGATCGGTCTGAACCCAAGTATATTGTGGTCAACAATCAGGTGGAGTTGACCTCCAATATGAAGGACTTGCTCAAAGAAAATTATCGTCTGGTTGAGAAGAAATACCGTCATTTCAAACTCTATCAACGCTCTTAAGAAAATCAATATCTTGTGTTTTAGAAAGTTTTTTAGAATTTTCACCACAAGATATTGATTTTTATTTTTGGAGTGGTATAATACAACTTGTATGTAAATAAATGAAGAGAGGCATGTTTGGTATGATCACCTTGAGAGAAGAAAAACTGAGAATGGCCCCGGATATTTTTGTTGAAAAACGAGATGGCCGTCGTGTTCAATTCGATGTTGAAAAAATTTATAAAGCCTTGTTGAAGGCGACAGAAGAAGTGACTTCTCTCACTCCAGTGATGGAAGCCAAACTAGAAGCCATTGTCGATCGTGTGATCGCAGAGATTTTGGAACGTTTTCCAAATGGTGTGAAGATCTATGAGATCCAAAATGTGGTCGAACATGAATTGCTTCAAGCCAACGAATATGCGATTGCTGAGAGCTACATTACTTATCGCACACAGCGGGATTTTGAGCGCTCAAAAGCGACGGATATCAACTTTACGATTGGGAAACTCCTCAACAAGGACCAAGCGGTTGTCAATGAAAATGCCAATAAGGACAGCGATGTCTTTAATACGCAACGGGATTTGACAGCGGGGATCGTTGGGAAGTCTATTGGTCTTAAAATGTTGCCCAAACACGTAGCCAATGCCCATCAAAAAGGGGATATCCACTACCATGATTTGGACTATAGTCCTTATACACCGATGACCAACTGCTGTTTGATCGATTTTGAAGGCATGCTCAGAAATGGCTTTAAGATTGGGAATGCAGAAGTAGAAAGTCCTAAGTCCATCCAAACTGCAACGGCTCAAATCTCGCAGATTATTGCCAATGTAGCCTCTAGTCAGTATGGGGGCTGTTCAGCTGACCGGATCGATGAAGTCTTGGCCCCTTATGCAGAAAAGAACTACCAAAAACACTTGGCAGATGCCAAAGAGTGGGTGCTTCCTGAAAAGCAAGAGGACTATGCTTGGAGCAAGACTCAAAAAGATATCTATGATGCCATGCAATCGCTGGAATATGAGATCAATACCCTCTTTACTTCGAACGGGCAAACTCCCTTTACTTCGCTTGGTTTTGGTCTTGGTACCAATCGCTTCGAACGGGAAATCCAAAAAGCGATTTTGGAAATCCGGATTAAGGGACTTGGATCGGAACATCGGACAGCTATCTTTCCAAAACTGATCTTTACCCTCAAGCGGGGGCTCAACCTAGAACCTGGAACCCCTAACTATGATATCAAGCAATTGGCCTTGGAATGTGCCACGAAGCGCATGTATCCAGACGTTTTGTCTTATGACAAGATTGTCGAGTTGACAGGCTCCTTCAAGGTGCCAATGGGATGTCGTTCTTTCCTTCAAGGTTGGAAGGATGAAAATGGTGTGGAAGTCAATTCTGGCCGGATGAACCTAGGGGTTGTGACAGTCAATTTACCTCGGATTGCCTTGGAATCGGGCGGAGACAAGGAGAAGTTCTGGCAAATCTTTAATGAACGGATGAACATCGCTGAAGATGCCTTGGTTTACCGGGTGGAACGCACCAAAGAAGCGACACCAGCTAATGCGCCGATTCTCTACCAATATGGGGCTTTCGGGAAACGCTTGGGCAAGTATGACCAGGTAGATCAGCTTTTCCGTCATCGCAGAGCGACCGTTTCTCTTGGCTATATTGGACTCTATGAAGTCGCAACCGTCTTTTATGGTCCAAATTGGGAACACAATCCAGAAGCCAAACAATTCACGATCGATATCATCAAGGATATGAAAGCGCGCGTGGAAGAATGGTCTGACCAGTATGATTACCACTTCTCTATCTATTCGACACCGTCAGAAAGCTTGACAGACCGCTTCTGTCGCCTGGATACGGAGAAATTTGGTAAGGTTCCGGATATCACAGACAAGGAATACTACACCAATAGTTTCCACTACGATGTTCGTAAGAACCCAACGCCATTTGAAAAGTTAGATTTTGAAAAAGTGTATCCTGAAGCTGGGGCGTCTGGTGGATTTATCCACTATTGTGAATACCCTGTGCTCCAACAAAATCCAAAAGCCCTTGAAGCGGTTTGGGATTATGCTTATGACCGGGTCGGTTATCTCGGGACCAATACGCCGATTGACCGTTGTTACAAGTGTGATTTTGAAGGAGATTTCACGCCGACTGAGCGCGGATTTGCTTGTCCAAACTGTGGCAATAGCGATCCGAAAACGGTTGATGTGGTCAAACGGACCTGTGGCTATTTAGGAAACCCGCAAGCTCGTCCGATGGTCAATGGCCGTCATAAGGAAATCGCTGCACGGGTCAAACACATGAATGGATCCACTATCAAATCAGCTGGTCACCAAGTGACAGATTAGAAAAGGACATTATGGGAAAATACCAATTAGATGATAAGGGTAAGGCTCAGGTTCAACGATTCCACGAGAAGCATTCAAAGGGTGGAATCAATAAAAAAGACCGAGTAGCTAGCCTGAGAGAACAATTTTTAAATAAGAATAAGAAAAAGTGAGAGTCCGCTCTCGCTTTTCTCGTATGGGGGAGGTAAAGATGGAATTACGCAGACCAACATTAGCAGATAAAGAGACCGTTCTAGACATGATGGCAGAGTTCGAAGAGACCCAGTCGGCCCACGACGGCGGCTTTTGGGATGCTGAGAACTTTGATTATGAGGAGTGGCTAGAAACTAACCTTAATAAAGAAATGGGAATAAACTTGCCTGAAAATCGCGTTCCATCAATTCAGTTCGTATTGTTTGATAAATCAGGTCATGCTTTAGGTTTTTTAAATTTACGGTTGAGACTAAATGAGGGATTGCTGAATTATGCTGGTCATATCGGTTATTCCATCCGCCCTTCTGAAAGGGGAAAAGGTTATGCCAAGGAAGCTCTCCACCAAGGTCTGCAAGTAGCTAAAGAAAAGAACATCCATCGTGCTCTGGTGACTTGTAGCACGGAAAATCCTGCCAGTCGAGCGGTTATCTTAGCTAATGGCGGCCAATTTGAAGATGTTCGAAATGGAACGGAGCGTTATTGGATAGAAGTGGAGTAGAAGGATGACATGGAATACACCAAAACCAGGCGAATGGAAGAGTGAGGAGCTGAGTCAAGGGCGCATCATCGACTACAAGGCTTTTAACTTTGTCGATGGTGAAGGAGTCCGCAATTCCCTTTATGTGGCCGGCTGCATGTTTCACTGTGAGGGCTGTTACAATGTAGCGACCTGGTCTTTCAATGCAGGTATTCCCTACACCAAAGAGTTAGAAGAGCAGATCATGGCAGATCTGGCCCAACCCTATGTCCAGGGTTTGACCCTACTCGGTGGAGAGCCATTCCTGAATACTGGAATTCTTTTGCCTCTCGTTAAACGCATTCGGAAAGAGTTGCCCGACAAAGACATCTGGTCTTGGACCGGCTACACCTGGGAAGAAATGATGCTGGAGACACCGGACAAACTGGAACTCCTTTCGTTGATTGATATTCTGGTGGATGGGCGCTATGATAAGAGCAAACGTAACCTCATGTTGCAGTTTCGTGGCTCTTCTAATCAACGGATCATTGATGTCCAAAAATCCCTCAAAGAAGGAAAAGTCGTCATCTGGGACAAGCTCAATGACGGCAAGGAAAGTTTTGAGCAGGTCAAACGGGATGATCTTTTGTAGATCTTCAAAAACCGGGTTTTTCACTCGGTTCAGATTGAAGACAAAGTCATCTTAGAAACTTTCCTTAGGTGAGTACGGACGTCAGCGAACTTCGAAGAAGTTCCATGACTTAGTTTTGAACCTAAAGTTTCAAAACTCCCGAGTGCTAGAAACAATAGTGTTTCTAGCACTTTTCTCACGGCGGAAAGTTTCAGTAGATGATTGAATGAGCCTAAAAAGTATTTCATTTTAATTTGTTAGGCATTCATTAACTTGTTTGATGTAAAAAACAGCTTGTTTACATTCTCAAACCGGGTTTTTCACCCGGTTTTTTTTGATTTTCTGCATAAGTATACAAGGGATTTTGCTTATTTCAGAAAACGCTTACTTTTCAAATGTCCATAATGGACAAAAAAGTGATAATTAATGCATTTTTTACTAAAAATATGTTACAATAAATATGATTAGGACTAATTGGAGGTATTTATGTCACAAAGGAGACGAAGTCGTCGTTCGGAGCATAAGTGGGGGCAATTGCGAATCATTAATTCCGTATTGCTTATTTTTTTGCTTATGACTGCAAGTTGGGCGACCTATACCATGTTGGCCAATAACATCTTGGCTTTTCGCTATGTCAATGTTCTCGTGATGGCACTATTAGCTGTTCTCTTGCTCTTGTCAGCTTGGTTTGTGATCAAAAATCAGGCCAAAAAGACAACTTTGGTCCTGCTTCTTGTCGGCTTATCGGCTAGTTCAGGAATTTTGTTTGCTAGTCAACAGCTGTTGAATCTGACCAGTAATGTCAACGGCCACTCTAACTATACAGAGTTTGAGATGGCTGTCTATGTCAAGAAAGACAGTGACATCAAAGACATCAAAGAAATCAAGGAAGTGGTGGCGCCAAAGGGCAACAATAACGAAGTTAATCTCACGGCCCTCTTGGACAATATCAAAAAGACCAAGGGTCAGGAAATTTCTGTAGTGGATGCACCGACTTATCTAGATGCTTATAAGAGCCTGCAAGAAGGGAATGCTTCTGCCATGGTGCTCAACAGTACCTTTGAAGATACCATCGCTGCAGAAGATGCGGACTATGCCAAGAAGTTGAAGAAAATCTATTCCTACAAGATCCGAAAAGAAGTGGCAGCGACGAGCAAGGTGTCTGCCAATGCGGATGTCTTTAACATCTATGTCAGCGGGATCGATACCTATGGTCCGGTAACCTCGGTTTCTCGTTCAGATGTCAATATCATCATGACGGTCAATCGGAAGACCAAGCAAGTCCTATTGACAACGACACCACGGGATGCCTATGTACCGATTGCCGATGGTGGTAACAACCAAAATGATAAGTTGACCCACGCAGGGATCTACGGAGTGGATGCTTCGATCCATACCCTTGAGAATCTCTATGATATCAAGCTAAACTACTACGTTCGTCTCAATTTCACCTCCTTCCTTAAGTTGATTGACCTTCTAGGGGGAATCGATGTGGAAAATGACCAAGAATTTACGAGCCTTCATGGTAAGTTCCATTTCCCAGTTGGAAAGGTTCATTTGAATTCAGAGCAAGCCCTCGGTTTTGTCCGAGAACGCTACTCTCTCCAAGGTGGCGACAATGACCGTGGGAAAAACCAAGAAAAAGTCATTGCGGCCATTATCAAAAAGTTGACCTCAACTAAGGTCTTAAGCAACTACAATGAGAT
>CAKPZX010000051.1 GCA_934215455.1 uncultured Streptococcus sp. | reverse complement strand
CTAATCTCTTCAGCGATAGCCAAAGGATCTTCATAGTTGGGATCATCCGCTGTGAGGAAGACTTGGATCTCAGGATGGTCTTCCAAGAGTATACCAAAGTCCTTGCGGCGGCTCTCTCCTTTATTCCCAGTTGATCCAAGGACCAGTGAAATCGTCCCCGTTTGATGGGTTTCGACAACTGAGAGTAGTTTTTTCAAGCTATCTCCATTATGGGCATAGTCGATGAAAACCTTGGCTCCATTATTCTGAGTCAAGACTTCCATTCGGCCAGGAACTCGCGTCTTAGCAATCCCTTTTTGTATATCCTCAAGGCTCGCACCTAGACGAAGGCAGGCAAGACCTGCTGCTACAGCATTTTCTTGGTTGAAGTGACCAATCAGTTGGATATCATAGTTTCCAGCTAATTTACCAGTGGCTGAGAAGCTGAAGGCCTTAGAGTTTTCAATTTGATTCTCAGACTGGCTTCCATAAAAATCGTGGTCTTGGCTTGCGACTTGATCCGCTAAAACTTGGAAATGATCCATATCGCTATTGATGACAACGGCTTGGCTATTCTTCATGAGGAGACGTTTGTGGTAGAAATAATCCTCAAAAGTTGGGTGTTCAATTGGGCCAATATGGTCTGGACTGATGTTGAGAAAAACACCAACGTCAAAGGTCAGACCGTAAACCCGTTTCACTAGATAAGCTTGACTGGAAACTTCCATAATCAAGTGGGTCCGATCATTGGCTACAGCCTCAGCCATCATGGCAAAAAGATCCAAGCTCTCTGGCGTTGTCAGGGTCGATTTAAAGAAGTTTTTACCATCCAGCGTTGTATTCATGGTAGACAGCATAGCTGGTCGGTGACTTTGTTCCAAAATATGGTAAGCAAAATAAGCCGCTGTTGTCTTTCCTTTAGTCCCTGTGAAGGCCAATAGTTTTAATTGTTTCTCAGGGTGTCCATAAAACTCCATGGCGATCAAGCTCATGGCCTGTT
Organism: uncultured Streptococcus sp.; assembly: GCA_934215455.1. GTDB lineage: Bacteria > Bacillota > Bacilli > Lactobacillales > Streptococcaceae > Streptococcus. The sequence continues at coordinate 9,468 of CAKPZX010000051.1, read as the reverse complement.
TGATATCATTGACGAGGATGGCAGGAATACCAACTTCATAATCTTTTTCAGAGACATAAAAGCCGAGTCTATTAGAAATAGCCTGTTCCAGGTATTCTTTTTTGAAGTTGGCCCCTTTAACAAAAAAGAGGGTGCTAGCAGAAACCTTCCGGCTATCATAGCTAATAGCATCAAAACTTGTTCCTTCTAGATGGTAGTAATATTCACCATTTACTAGAACTTCTCGGAAATTTTGGTCTTGTTTTAAAATGTTGAGGGTTTGTTCAATTGTAATCATAAAACTATTGTAAACCTAAAGTCCCTATTTTACAAGTGTCATGGAAAAGTTTATAATGAAGAGAAGAAGAAACGAAAGAGGACACCAATGAGTCACGAACAAAATGACCAGCAAGCCCAGATGCTACGCGGGACTGCCTGGATGACAGCCAGCAACTTTATCAGCCGTTTGCTAGGAGCTGCTTATATTATTCCTTGGTATATTTGGATGGGAAAATATGGGCCACAAGCCAATGGTCTTTTTACCATGGGCTACAATATCTATGCTTGGTTTCTCTTGATTTCGACAGCCGGGGTACCCGTAGCTGTTGCTAAGCAAGTAGCCAAGTACAATACCCGGGACCAAGCCGATCATAGCTTTGCTTTGATTCGGGGCTTCTTGAAATTTATGGGAATTCTAGGCCTTGGATTTGCCATTTTCATGTATCTTTTGTCTCCTGTCTTTGCGAGCCTTTCAGGTGGGGGGAATGAGTTGATTCCGATCATGCAGAGCCTTTCTTGGGCTGTCTTGATCTTTCCTTCGATGAGTGTCATTCGGGGATTTTTCCAAGGTTTTAACAACATGAAGCCTTACGCTATTAGCCAGATCGCTGAACAAGTGATCCGGGTCATCTGGATGTTGCTCACGACCTTCTTTATTATGAAGATTGGCTCAGGAGACTATGTGCAGGCTGTGACGCAGTCGACCTTTGCGGCCTTTATCGGGATGGGAGCGAGCCTTCTGGTGCTCTTTTATTACCTTGCAAAGACAGGCTTGCTCTCTTCTATTTTTAGAAAGCAAGAGGGAAGTGAAGGGATTGATACTCGGGCTCTCTTGATCGATACGATTCGGGAAGCCATTCCTTTTATTATCACTGGTTCTGCGATTCAGCTCTTCCAAATTGTTGACCAGATGACCTTTATCAATGTCATGTCTTGGTTCACAGATTATAGTCAAAAGCAGCTCTTGGTCATGTTTAGTTATTTCTCTGCTAACCCAAATAAAATCACCATGATCTTGATCGCAGTAGCGACTTCGATTGGGGGAGTTGGGATCCCTCTCTTGACAGAGAATTATGTGAAGGGTGACCTAAAAGCAGCTGGGAAGCTCGTACAGGATAACTTGACCATGCTACTTGCTTTCTTGCTTCCAGCTACCCTTGGTGCAGTAGCAGTCGCAAAACCACTTTATACAGTATTCTATGGGCAACCAGATGGCTTGGCCTTAGGGCTCTTCATCGTAGCGATGTTGCAGACCGTAATTCTCGGTCTTTACACGGTCTTGTCCCCAATGATTCAAGCCCTCTTCCAAAACCGCAAGGCCATTCGTTACTTCCTCTATGGGGTAGTGGTGAAATTGGTCCTCCAAATTCCATTTATTTTGGTCTTTCGTTCTTATGGGCCACTTTTGTCAACGACCATTGCCTTAATGGTGCCGATCGTCCTCATGTATCGAGAGATCCAAACCATTACCCAGTTTAATCGAACCATCGTCTTCAAGCGGACCTTACTTGGTTCTATTCTTACCGTGGTGATGCTACTTGGAGTCTTGATCGCCGGCTTGATTTTGGGCTGGATTTTCCCACCAAATGGCCGTGTATCGAGCATGATTTATATCATCGTCATTGGCGGATTAGGAGTTGTTATCTATGGAGCCTTAGGATTATGGCTACGGTATTTTGACCGCTTTATCGGAGGTCAAGCTGCACGTCTCAGACAAAAATTCCGAATTAAATAAATCAGAGGTTGGACATTTAAGTCCAGTCTCTGATTGAGGACAAAGTTATCTTAAAAACTTTCCTTAAGTGAGTACGGATGTCAGCGAACTTCGTAGAAGTTCCATGACTAATTATTGAGCCTAAGGTCTCAATAATTCCGAGTGCCTGAAACAATTCAGTTTCAGGCACTTTTCTCACAGCGGAAAGTTTCAGTAGATGATTGAATAATTCTAACGTATAAATTTTTATAGAATTTCTTAGATTTGTAAAGAAGAACTGTTTGTCTATACTCTCGGGCTGGACATTTATGCCCAGCCTTTTCTTATAGTTTGAAACTATAGCTAGGTCTTGAAAATGGGAAAACCGCTCTCCTCATAATAGTGATAAAATAGTAATCAGTTAGATTGAATGTTTATCGGAGGGCAATATGAGTAAAAAACGCAATATCAATACGATTTTGGCACAGGCAGGAATCAAGTCGGATAAAGCAACGGGAGCTTTGACGACTCCTTTGCATTTCTCTACGACTTACCAACACCCAGAATTTGGTCAGTCTACAGGTTTTGACTATACCCGTACGAAAAATCCAACACGCGCAACAGCTGAGAAGACTTTGGCGGCTATCGAGAGCGCAGACTATGCTTTGGCGACAAGCTCTGGAATGTCAGCCATTGTGCTTGCTTTTAGCATTTTCCCAGTTGGTTCAAAAGTCTTAGCCGTTCGTGACCTTTATGGGGGCTCTTTCCGCTGGTTTAACCAACAAGAGCAAGAAGGTCGTTTCTCTTTCACCTATGCCAATACGGAAGAAGAACTGATCCACCATCTAGATCATGATCCGGTGGATGTCCTCTATATTGAAACACCAACCAATCCATTGATGTTGGAATTTGATATTGCTCATTTAGCTAAATTGGCCCATGCAAAAGGTGCTAAAGTTGTGGTGGACAATACCTTCTATAGCCCTATCTATCAACGCCCAATTGAAGAGGGAGCGGATATTGTCCTTCATTCAGCAACCAAGTACCTAGCTGGTCACAACGATGTCTTGGCTGGTGTTGTCGTGACAAATGATGCAGACTTGTATGACAAACTCTTTTACAATTTGAACACGACGGGTGCCGTTCTTTCCCCATTTGACAGCTATCTGCTGATCCGTGGTCTCAAGACGCTTTCTATTCGGATGGAGCGCTCCACAGAGAATGCTCGCAAGGTGGTCGAGTTTTTGAAAACATCGCCTCAGGTCAAAGAAGTCCTCTACACTGGAAAAGGTGGAATGGTCTCCTTTAAAATTCAAGATGAGAAAAAAATTCCTAACTTGTTGAATTCCCTTCAAGTCTTTTCCTTTGCAGAAAGCCTTGGCGGAGTTGAAAGCTTGATCACTTATCCTACCACTCAGACTCATGCAGACATTCCTGCAGAAGTTCGCCATTCATACGGTTTGACAGATGATCTTCTTCGTTTGTCCATCGGAATTGAAGATGCGGATGATTTGATTGAAGATTTGAAACAAGCATTGGAGGCTTAAGATGACCAAATATGATTTCACGACTTTACCGAATCGCTTGACCCACCATACCTACAAGTGGAAAGAAACAGAGACAGATCCAGAAATCATTCCGGCTTGGATTGCAGACATGGATTTTAATGTTATTCCAGAAGTACGAGAAGCTGTTATCGGCTATGCTGACCAAATGGTCTATGGCTATACCTATGCATCGGATAGCCTCTACCAGTCTATCCTTGATTGGGAAAAAGAAGAGCACGGCTATTCCTTTGACAAGGAAGCTGTCGTCTTTATCGAAGGTGTTGTTCCAGCTATTTCAACAGCTATTCAAGCCTTTACTAAGGAAGGAGATGCTGTCTTAATCAATACACCGGTCTATCCTCCATTTGCCCGAAGTGTCAAACTCAATCGGCGAAAATTGATCGAAAATTCATTAGTTGAAAAGGACGGTCTTTTCCAAATTGATTTTGATCAGCTGGAAAAAGATATTGTGGAGCAAGAGGTGAAACTCTATGTTTTGTGTAATCCGCACAATCCTGGAGGTCGTGTATGGGATCGTGAAGTCTTGGAAAAAATCGGCCACCTCTGTCAAAAACATGGTGTCCTTCTCGTTTCAGATGAGATCCACCAAGATTTGGCCTTGTTTGGCCACCGTCATACCAGCTTTAACACGGTTGATCCAAGCTTTAAAGACTTCAGTTTGATCTTAACCAGTGCAACCAAGACTTTCAATATTGCAGGAACAAAAAATTCCTATGTGGTCATTGAAAATCCAAAGCTTCGTACGGCTTTTAAACAACGGCAATTGGCCAATAATCAACATGAAATCTCAGGCTTGGGCTATATTGCAACAGAAGCGGCTTATCGCCACGGTAAACCTTGGTTGACGGAGCTCAAACAAGTCTTTGAAAAACACATTGACTATGTAGTAGATGAATTGCATGAAAAGACACAAATCCGTGTCATGAAGCCCCAAGGAACCTATCTTCTTTGGTTGGACTTTTCAGCCTATCCTTATACCGATGATGAGCTGCATGCTAAAATTCATGACCAAGCCAAATTGATTTTGAACCGTGGAACAGATTTTGGAACAGAAGGAACCTTGCATGCTCGCCTCAATGTAGCGGCCCCTTTCACCCTCATTGAAGAAATTACCAAACGCTTGGTGGAAACTTTTCACAAATAAGTGTTGACTTTCTGCAAGTGAAGGAGTACAATAAACTCGAAATACGGTAGGTGAGGCTACCACAAGGATACGGATGACTACCGCAAAGCAGTGGAGACACTACTCGTTGGTCAACAGTCCTGATCGCAAAGGTCAAGACTAAGCTCATTTCATTGCCTTGCGGAGCTAAAGCTTGGACGGTCAGTTTTTTGAGAGTTTTGATTGAAAAATAAATGACGAGTTTCATGAGTCCTACCGATCGAGAGTAGGACTCTTTTTTATGCCTTACCAAGAAAAGAGAAAGGAGAGAGCTATGATACAAATCGACGATCATCCCGAACCGCACCGAACCAGCCAATCGCTGATTTGTGTCGTAGGGACTCCAAAAGTGATTGGCTCCTGATTGAAAAAGGAGATACCAATGCAAACAAATAAAGAAAGACTTATTAACGCTCTTCAAGAACCACTTGAAAGCACCTTTGCTACCTATAAAACCAGTGCTCATGGTTTAGTCGACGATCAAGTAGAAGAAAACCGCGATACTTATGGCGAAAATATCATCACAAAAGGTCAAGAAGATTCTATGATCAAAAAGATCTACGAATCCATCATCAATCCTTTTACAGTGATTTTGTTGGTCATTGCGCTGGTTTCCTTCATCACCAATGTCTGGCTAGCAAAACCAGGTGAACAGGATCCAACGACCTCCATCATCATTGTGACCTTGGTCTTGATCTCTGGTGGTATCCGCTTCATTCAAGAATTGCGGAGCGACAAAGCAGCTAGCAACTTATCACGTATGATTGTCAATACAGCGACCGTTCTGCGTGATGGATCGGAACAAGAAATTCCGATCGATGAAATCGTCGTAGGTGATGTGATCAAACTGAGTGCCGGCGATATGATCCCAGCAGATGTGGTCTTGATCGATTCCCGTGACTTCTTTGTCCAACAATCTGGTCTCACAGGGGAAAGTGATGCTGTTGAAAAGGTTTGTCTCAGAAAAGCCGACAGTCAAAATCTAGATAGCCTCTTGGAGAGTGAGAGCTTGGCCTTCATGGGAACCAATGTCATCTCCGGACGGGCGACAGCCTTGGTTTTGGTCGTGGGGGATGAAACCATGATGGGCGCAATTGAGCAAACCATCAACACCTATGACGAACCAACCTCATTTGAGAGAGAAATGAATACCATCTCTTGGCTCTTGATTCGGCTCATGTTAGTGATGGTGCCCGTTGTCTTTGTGATCAATGGCCTAACAGATGGTGACTGGTTAGAAGCGGGTGTCTTTGCCCTCAGCGTTGGAGTTGGTTTGACTCCGGAAATGCTGCCGATGATTATTACAGCGAGTCTTGCTAAAGGCTCCATCATCATGGCTAAGGAAAAAGTCGTCATCAAAAAACTCAATGCCATCCAAGACCTTGGGGCTATTGATATTTTGTGTACTGATAAGACAGGAACCTTGACCCAAGATGAAATCGTTTTGGAGTATCCGCTTGATATCCATGGCGAATTGGATCTATCAGTTCTTCGTCGGGCTTACTTGAATTCCTATTTCCAAACCGGGCTAAAAAATTTGATGGATCGGGCGATTATCAATCGGACCCATAAAGAAGCCAAGAAACATGAAATCGTCCGCGATCTGGATCAAACCTTCCATAAGATTGATGAATTGCCCTTTGATTTTGAACGTCGTCGCATGAGTGTCATTGTCAAAGATGAAGATGGTGTAGTCAGCATGGTGACCAAGGGTGCCTTGGAAGAAATGCTTTCTGTATCGACTTATGTTGAGTACAAGGGAGAGATTAAACGCCTGACAGATGAAGTCCGTCAAGAGGTCCTCGCTGAAGTTGCTCAGTTAAATGAACAAGGTCTTCGTGTTTTGGGCGTCAGCTACAAAACCGACTTGGACGAAAATGACATCTTTAGTGTTGAAGATGAACGAGACATGATCCTAACTGGTTACCTGGCCTTTCTTGATCCACCAAAACCTTCTGCAGCTCCAGCGATCAAAGCTCTTGCAGAATATGGGGTAACCACCAAGATCTTAACTGGGGACAATGAAAAGGTCACCCAAGCTGTCTGTGAAAAAGTAGGACTAGATGTAGAGCGGATTCTTTTGGGAAGCGAAATCGATACGATGACTGACCAAGAGTTAGCACAAGTTGTGGAAACAACAACGGTCTTTGCCAAATTATCACCCGATCAAAAAGCGCGGATCATCCTCTGCCTCAAGAACAATGGCCACAAGGTTGGTTACATGGGAGATGGGATCAACGATGCTCCATCCATGAAGGTCTCAGACGTTGGGATCTCTGTGGATACTGCTGTGGATATTGCCAAGGAAACGGCAGATGTCATCCTTCTGGATAAGGACTTGATGGTCCTTGAAAAAGGTTTGGTTGAAGGCCGCAAGGTCTATGCCAATATGACCAAGTACATCAAGATGACGGTCTCTTCTAACTTCGGGAATATCTTTTCTCTGCTCTTCGCCAGCATCTTTTTGCCTTTCCTTCCAATGGCTCCTGTTCATTTGATTGTGCTTAATCTTATCTATGATCTTTCTTGTATCGCTCTTCCTTTTGACAATGTCGATAAGGAATTCCTCAAGAAACCTCGTATCTGGGAAGCAAACTCCATCATGCGCTTTATGGCCTGGATTGGTCCAATTTCATCTGTATTTGATATTATTACCTACATGCTTCTTTATTTCCTTGTAGTCCCAATGATTTTAGGTCATGGGTACAACCATGGAGCAGCAGATGCAGCAGCCTTTATCATGGTGTTCCAAACTGGATGGTTTATCGAATCCATGTGGTCTCAAACCATGGTTATTCATATGTTGCGTTCACCAAAACTTCCATTTATCCAAAGTCGTCCAGCCTTCTCAGTCGTGGTGACGACCCTAGCAGCAGCCTTCTTTGTAACCTCCCTTCCATATAGTCCTTTGGCTTCTATCTTGAAGTTGAGCCAACTAAATGGATTGTACTTTGTTCTATTGTTTGCGATTATCGTCCTCTATATGCTGAGTGTGACGGTTGTCAAACGTATCTATATTAAGAAATACAAAGAATGGTTGTAATTGATTGATAGAAAGAGTGAGTCCGAACTTAAAAAATTAAGTGTAAGGGCTCTCTTTTTTTTGTAAAATTTGGTATAATAAGAAGAATGTAAAGTTGGAAATGAAGATTTCCATGTGCTGTGAGTATCAAAGAGGGACTGAAAGAAAGAGTAGAGCTTGACTCCACTTTTATCATAGCTCTTTTTTGAATAATAACAGCTTAGAAAGAAGGATCTCAAAATGGGAAAATTAGAAGTTATTACACATCCACTGATTCAACACAAATTGTCTATTCTCCGCCGCACGGATACCTCTACGAAGGCCTTTCGTGAATTGGTAGATGAGATTGCTATGTTGATGGGCTACGAAGTGTTGCGTGAATTGCCTCTTGAGGATGTTGAAATTGAAACTCCTATTACCAAAACCGTTCAAAAGCAAATCGCAGGGAAGAAATTGGCCATTGTCCCAATTCTTCGTGCAGGGATTGGGATGGTTGATGGCCTCTTGAGTTTGGTACCAGCTGCTAAGGTTGGCCATATCGGGATGTACCGTGATGAAGAAACCTTGAAACCAGTTGAATACTTGGTGAAATTGCCAGAAGATATTGATCAACGTCGTATCTTTGTAGTAGACCCGATGCTTGCTACGGGTGGATCCGCTATTCTAGCGATTGATTCCTTAAAAAAACGTGGCGCTAGCCATATCAAATTTGTCTGCCTAGTATCAGCGCCAGAAGGGGTGAAAGCTCTTCAAGAAGCTCACCCAGATGTTGATATCTTTACAGCAGCCCTCGATGATCATTTGAATGAACATGGCTATATTGTTCCTGGTCTTGGGGATGCAGGTGACCGTTTATTCGGTACCAAATAAAGAAACCATTCATGATTCGTCCGAAAGGTGCTTAAGATTTGACCTTTTTTGACCATTGGTTTATAATAGCACATATACTTTGAACCTCACGAATCGTGAGAATGAATGGATACTAAAGGAGAAGAATAGATGATTCCAGTAGTTATTGAACAAACCAGTCGTGGAGAACGTTCTTACGATATTTATTCCCGTCTGTTGAAAGATCGAATTATCATGGTAACAGGACCAGTTGAGGACCAAATGGCTAACTCCATTATCGCTCAATTACTCTTCTTGGATGCCCAAGATAATACAAAAGATATCTATATGTATATCAATACACCAGGTGGCTCTGTCTCTGCAGGTCTCGCCATTGTAGATACTATGAACTTTATCAAGTCAGATGTCCAAACCATTGTCATGGGGATGGCAGCTTCTATGGGAACTATTATCGCTTCAAGCGGTGCGAAGGGCAAACGCTTCATGTTGCCAAACGCCGAGTACATGATTCACCAACCAATGGGTGGTACTGGTGGTGGTACCCAACAAACCGATATGGCGATCGCAGCAGAACACTTGCTCAAAACACGGAATAACTTGGAAAAGATCCTTGCGGAAAATTCAGGTCAATCCATTGAAAAAGTGCATGCTGATGCGGAGCGTGATAATTGGATGAGCGCACAAGAAACACTTGAATATGGCTTTATTGATGAAATCATGGCCAATAATAAATTGGGCTAAACCATCCTATGGGAAGGTCTGTCAAGAGGCTGGGACAAAAGTCCTAGCCTCTCAATTATTTTTGGATTGTCGAGCAAAACGCAGTGGTTGAGTGGGCTTTACTACGCTGATTTCATCAGCTTTTACAGCCCTACTCAACTGTGCGGAGGTGGGACGACGAAATCGAATTCTAACG
>CAKPZX010000050.1 GCA_934215455.1 uncultured Streptococcus sp. | reverse complement strand
ATTCCTGCACGCTCAGCGTCCATGAATTTCGTACCAACAGTGTAAGGACGGCTTACATAACCTGATTGATCATTTGCGTCAGCTGCTTGATACAATTTGTAACCATCAAATTGGCGCTCTCCAGATGCTGTGAAGTCTTGACCCTCCATAGCTTTAAGAGTGTATGAAGCTAAGTCTACTTCATTACCATTTGCTTTATAATCTTGAACAGTTACATCCGTTTTATTCGCGTTAAATGTTGGGTTGTTTTTATCAACTACACGATAGTAGGTTGTTTTATTAACTGCTGCTGGAATCTTGGCATTGGTATCCGTAATGGTACGACCATTGTACGCTGGTTCTACAACATTGATAATATCTGTTGATGTACGAGCAGCATAAACGGCATCATATAATTTTTGTTCTTCAGTAGTAAGGTTATGTCCAGGAGCTACTAAAGCTTGGATGCTTGCTCCAACTTCATAACCATATTGAATAAATGGTTGGTCCGTTTTACCAGGACCAGTTCCTGTACCTGGATCGTAATCAACTTTCCAAGTTAATTCTCCTCTAGATGCAGTAGCAGTAGTAGTGAATTTTTGAATACCACTAGAGGCAGTAATTTTTCTAGTTTCTACTACATTACCAGTGTTTTTATCAATTAATTCAACTGTCGTATCTGTTGAGGCATCAAATCTCTTATAGGCACGTGTGTAGAAGTTTGTATTATAACGTTCATTAAAGCGAGTGAGGTCTACGATGCTATAAGTATAGACATCCCCTTCTTTAGCAGCGTAACCAGATGGTACTGTTTGTGAACGAACAGTTGCACCGTTAGGATCCGTCATATCAGGTGTAGCAACTTCACCGTCTTTTAGGAAAGTTGCTACAGCAACTGGCTCGTTATTGTGGTCTGTAGTGGCACGACGATTACGACGACGGCTACTTACTGCTAAAGCTCCTGCATTTGTTCGTTCTGCATTAGCAGTTGCTACAGCCGCAGCAGCATCTGTACTTGCTGCACTTTCTGCTTGCGCAGTTGCTTCTGTACCAGTGATCGGACCTGCTGGGTTTACAGTAGCTGAAAAAGTAGTTGTTACTGCTGGTGTAGCTGCTTCTTCTCTTGCAGCTGCTCTTTCTGAGCTTTCACCTGTTGCAGCACGAGTTGCAGTTGTTGGTGCTGTAGTAGCCGCTGTTGTAGAAGCTGGTTTAGAGCTGGTTTCTACCTTTTTCGCTGTTGGTAGAGCGATTTCTGGCAATGAACCAACGTTTAGTGGTTTTGAAGCTTCTTCAGTTTTTTTAATTTCAGCTGGCGCTACTTTGTTTTCTGTAGCAGCTGGTGTTGCAGCTGCCTCAGTTTTTTCAGTTGCTGAAGCTGATGTTTCTGAAGTTGTAGCAGTAGTTCCAGAAAGATCAATTTTTGGAACTGATGCCCCTTCCCCGTATGCCTTAGAAGCAGTTGGTGCTTCTGTTTGACTTGACTCTGTTGGAGCAGGTTGTGCTGCTTCTGAAGCTGCTGTTCCTGCAGATTCAGAGGCTGCTTTTGCTTCATCCGCTGACGCAGATTGAGCTCCTGCAGCAAAGAGTGCCGTTCCTAAAAGAACTGAACAAACCCCAACGCTATATTTTCGCAATGAAAAGCGCTGACGCTTATTAAATACATCCTTCATTTATAGGATCTCCTTTTTCATATTTCATGATTCCATGATACAAATAAAATTGTAACATCATTGACACAGAGAATCAATGTGTCGAAATAAATATGTCATATTTCTGTAAAAATGTCATATTTTACACCGATTTTTTAATCGTTTTGTCACATTTTTTCCTAGCCGGTTCAATTTTTTTACACCAATTAAAAAAGCCCGAGAAAACAAAGTTGTGTTGTTTTCTTGGACTCTTCTATTTTATTTCACTTCGGAGATCAATCCGGTATCCACATCATACACGGCACCTGAGATAACGACATCCTCTGGAATCAAAGGCGAATCCTTGAGAAGCTTCATATCCTCGCGGACACTTTCTTCAATGTCTTGAAAGGGAAGGAAGTCACGATCTCCCACATCCACTCCCAGTTCTTTCTTGAGATGCTGACGGAAGCCCTCGTTTTCAAAGGTCTGAGCGCCACAGTCTGTATGGTGCAAGACCACAATTTCACGGGTACCCATCTGCTGCTGGGAGATGACCAAAGACCGGATCATATCATCAGTCACGCGCCCTCCAGCATTCCGCAAAATATGGGCATCTCCAAGAGCCAGACCTAGTGCAGGCGCCACGTGAAGACGGGAATCCATACAGGTCACGATGGCGACTTTTGTTTTGGGCTTAATCGGAAGACGGAGGTCTCCATGAAGCGCCACATAAGCTTGGTTGGCTGTTAAAAAATTATCAAAATAAGACATGGTCTCTCCTTTATTCCTTTGAAATTCAAATCATCTATTATTTTACCACATCCAATCCTTTCTGTCAGGGGATACCTCCTGTCATCTGTCACATCTGAAAAAAGGGAGTGGGAAAGAACTCCAACTAAATACGTTGAAAAGGTTCCCCGAACCTTTTCAATCTTCCCACCCCGCACAGTTGATTAGGTCGTCTTTGGAGGTTGAAAAGCGAACAAAGATGCCAATCAACCACTGCGTCATACTGTTATTCCTATCAAACATCAAAGACTGGACAGTTTTTGCCCAGCCTTTTTTCTTCCATTAAAATACTTTCTTCAAGACTTCAGACAATGTACTCACACCGACCACCTGGATCCCTGATGGCGTCGCGATCCCCGTTAAAGAATTTTTCGGAACATAAATCTTGGTAAAACCAAGTTTAGCAGCTTCATTGATCCGTTGCTCGATCCGATTGACCCGGCGGACTTCTCCAGTCAAGCCCAACTCTCCAACGAAACATTCCTGCGGATTGGTTGGCTTATCCTTGTAGCTGGAAGCAATGGCTACGGCTACGGCTAGGTCGATAGCTGGCTCATCCAACTTGACACCACCAGCAGACTTGAGATAAGCATCCTGGTTTTGAAGGAGCAAACCCGCTCGTTTTTCTAAAACCGCCATAATGAGGCTAGCTCGGTTAAAATCAAGCCCCGTTGTCGTCCGCTTGGCATTTCCAAACATGGTCGGTGTCACTAAAGCCTGTACTTCAGCAAGAATCGGACGCGTCCCTTCCATGGTGACCACGATAGACGAGCCAGTCGCCCCATCCAGGCGCTCTTCTAGAAAGACCTGACTGGGATTGAGGACTTCGACCAGGCCACCTGATTGCATCTCAAAGATCCCGATCTCATTGGTGGAGCCAAAGCGGTTCTTGACCGCTCTCAGGATCCGGAAGGTGTGATGGCGCTCGCCCTCAAAGTAGAGCACCGTATCCACCATATGCTCCAGCATCCGAGGACCCGCCAAGGTTCCTTCCTTGGTCACATGCCCCACGATAAAGATGGCGATGTTATTGGTCTTGGCAAGCTGCATGAGTTCAGCCGTTACCTCACGTACTTGAGAGACTGACCCCTGCACCCCTGAAATTTCAGGAGACATGATGGTCTGGATAGAGTCAATGATGAGAAAATCTGGCTGGATGCGCTCTACTTCTGCTCGCACGCTCTGCATATTGGTCTCGGCATAGAGGTAAAACTCACTATCGATATCCCCTAAGCGCTCTGCTCGGAGTTTAATCTGCTGGGCCGACTCCTCTCCACTGACATAGAGGACCGTTCCCACTTGAGACAGTTGGGTGGAGACTTGAAGGAGCAGGGTCGATTTCCCAATCCCTGGATCCCCCCCGATGAGAACGAGACTCCCTGGGACCACTCCTCCACCGAGTACACGGTTGAATTCCTCCATCTCCGTCTTGGTCCGGTGAACATTGATAGAGGTCACGTCCACCAATTTCATGGGTTTGGTCTTTTCACCCGTCAAGGACACCCGGGCATTCTTGACCTCTGCGACTTCGACCTCCTCGACAAAGGAAGACCAAGAACCACAGTTAGGACAGCGCCCTAAATATTTAGGTGAATTATAGGCACAATTTTGACAAATAAATGTCGTTTTTTTCTTTGCGATGATAAACCTCTTTCTAAATCTCTATCTCACACTCAATCACTTGGCAAAAATCAATGGTTTCATTCGGTACAAATTGACGCATGAGCATGCGATGGGCTACAACTACCACAGCTTGATGTTCCCGATACTTAGCCATGCATTCTAGAAAACGAGACTTCATCTCTACAGCTGTCTCATATTGAACAGGAGAATTTGGGAGCAACTCCCCATTATTTTCTAAAAATAGTCTTCTAGCTTCTTCAAATCTATCTATGCCACTTTCATAGACCTGCCATTCATGCAATAATGGCTCCACTCTCAAAGGAAGCCCAGTAGCACAAGATACATAAGAAGCCGTTTCTAATGCTCGCGTCACTGCAGAAGACACTAGTATATCAGCTGAGCCAAACAAAGGATTTTTGCAAAGTTCCTGAGCTTGTTGTCTTCCTTTCACCGATAAAGGGGCCAAATCTATCCCGAATCCAGTATAGGAACGCTCCTCTAACTCACGGTAATCTGGCTCTCCATGACGTACAAAGATAATCTTCATCTTAGTGCCCTGTCGATCCAAATCCACCAGTCCGCACGCCATCCGCCTCATCTCCATCTGCAATTAAGAAAGGAGCAAAGACAGCCTGAACCACGCGTTCGCCAACTTCAAGAACCACTTCTTGGTCTGTGATATTCTTCATCTGTGCAAAGATATGTCCTTCATTCCCTGGATTGCCATAGTAGTCTCCATCAATAACTCCAACTGAGTTAATCAAGACCAATCCCTTCTTGCGAGGGTTAGAGGAACGGTCGTAAAGATAGAGCACCTCACCCGCTTGCATATAAGCCTTGACCCCAGTTGGGACGAGGACGATCTCTCCTGGTGCAATGACTGTGCGCTCTGCCACCTTTAAGTCGTAGCCAGCTGCATGTGCTGTCTCTCGTTTTGGAAGCAAGTCCTTATTGGTATAGCTTGATACAAGTTCAAATCCACGAATTTTTGTCATCATAATTCCTCTTTCATTCTAAAATGTTTCTATCTCTTCTATTATACCATCACTTTGCCCTAGCGTCCTCCCTATACTACTATTCGTATTTTTTTAATAATGTCATTCATTTTTCTGCTCATTTTATGCACCTTTGGATATTTTATGACAGTTTCATGCATGTATTCTGAAAATTTTAGAAAGTCAATGAAAAAGCATTTTAATAGATAATTTGTGCAAAAATTCACTCTTTTTAGCTTGAAGCAACTCATTATTTTTGCTATAATTCCCTTTGTAGGGAATAATTTTAAAAGTAAAATATTTTACCCTATAAAATAATTTTATGGAGGTTGTGTCTCAGCAGTCAATTCTTATTGCCAACAGATAGGATTTGGACGTTCCTATCTTTAAGAGTAATCAGGCATTGATAACTAGGCACTAATTTTTTTATGAAAAGGGAAGATAAGATGAAGAATAGAAATATTAAAATTTTCTCATTTGTCCTTTGTTTAGTGGCGACGCTTTTCGCTTTAGGATGGAATCGGATTTCAGCAGAAACTCCTGAGGTTTCAGTATCAGGGAAATTTGTGGATACAATCCAAAATGTTAAAGTATCAAATAATGAAGGCGGAGTTCTCGACTGGGACTTGAAACAATGGGCAACATTCCGAATTAACGCTGATTACGATTTGTCTGGAAAGAATGTTAAAGCAGGGGATTCAACTGTAGTTACAGTTCCAGATGCTTTAATGATTACTTCAACTTCATTTAAGATCCTTGATATCAATACAAAAGAGATTATTGCAAATGCTGAAGTAAACCCAGATAATAAATCCATTACAATTACCTATACAGATTATGTTGAAAAACACTCTGATACAAACGGATCTTTCTTCTTCTATGCTCGTGTCGATTTCAAAAAACACCCTCAACAAGGAGAAATTCCAATTGAGATTACGATTAATAAAGAAACAAAAGTTGCTGGTAAAGTATCATTTACTGGTATTGGCGATGGTAATCCTTATCTTTTAACAAAGACTAGTTGGGTTAATGAAGGTGATAAAAGAGAGGTTCAATACACTATTTCAGTCAATCGTACAAAACAAAACATCAAAGGTGTAACGATTGAGGATCACTTGAAATTTACAAATGCTTCTTACGTAAAAGATAGCATTAAGATTATTAAAGGTAAATTCTCATATGATACTGGTGAATGGGTATTCTCTGATAGAGTTGATGTAACAGACCAGCATAAGATTACAATTAGCGAAGATGGTCAATCATTTGTTATTGATTTAGGTGACATTACAGATCAAGATCAGTATCGTATTAATTATAAAGTTCGTTTAAATTATGATCCTGCCGACGGAGAAGTCTTGAAAAATGAAGCAACTCTTAAAGGTCTAGGTATTGAAAGCAAAAATGTAACTAATGCTGCTGCTGTTCAAATTGCTGGTGGTGCTGGTGTTGGTTATGTTTACTCAATCAATATCCATAAAGTAGATGATGCGAATCAACCGCTTAAGGGTGCTAAGTTTAGAGTTGTTCGTCAAGCGAATAATCAAGTTATCGGTGAGTTTGAATCAGACGAAAATGGTAATATTGCTGTTGGAAAACTCTTAAAAGATAAATATATCTTAACTGAAATCGAAGCCCCTTCAGGTCATATCATCAAAGAAGCGGATACTGTGGTTAATGTTGAAGATTTTGGAGCAGACCATTCAGTAACCAAAACGATTGTGAATCCGAAGGAAGAAACAACTACAACCACTACAACCACTACAACCACTACGTCAACTACGTCTACAACGACTCAAGAGCCAACAACCACTACGACAACAACTCAAGAGCCGACGACGACTACGACAACAACTGAGGAACCTACTCCTACTACCACTACAACAACTCCAGAGTCAACAACAACTTCAACGACAACTGAAGAACCTACAACAACGACGACTACGACTCAAGAGCCAACAACTACAACAACGACAACAGAAGGTCCAAAACCTACGCCGACTACGACAACCACTACAACAACGACTACAACTACATCTGAAAAACCAGTGCCTACAACGACCACTACGACAACAACGCCAGAAGGGCCAACAACGAATACAACCAAACCTGGCAACCCAGGTGATTCTGGCACGACAACTTCAAACGGAGGTCGCAAGACATTCCTGCCAAAAACAGGTGAAGCAGTCGCTACTGGTGTCATCTTGATCGGTGTTGCTATCCTATCAGGAGCCGTCATCTTGAAACGCAAGATTTCTAATAACTAATCGTTCGCATGTGCGGATCATATAAAAAAGGATCGTATCCAATTGGATACGATCCTTTTTGTGTGGATAACTATTTTTGATTTCCTTAAATCCTATTGTTCTTTATCACTTCTACTTCTTCTCATTTGAATGACGAGGTAAGCAACGGAAACAATAGATAGCAAGGCACCCAGGATCACTCCTTTTTGTCTAAAGACGAACTCAACCTTATGATTTCCCTTTGAGATTGGGAACGATAAGAATGCATTCCATGCTTTTTCAGTTTTGACAAACTTCCCATCCACTTTCACTTTCCAGCCATCGCTGTATGGAATGGAAGTCATCATATAGTTACTATCATCTGTGATAGACACATCACCAACAATATGGGTATTTGAAAACTTGGTTACATGTAAACCTTGTTTCTTCCGGTTTTCTAATACCTGTTGAATTTGATCAACGTCAGCGCGATAAACGCCTGCATTGCTCATATCGATGTGATCTGTTCTAAATCTAAATTCAATAACGGTTTCTTGGTTTTCAGTTTGATCTGTCAACTGCCAAATTTGTCTTTGCGTGAAAATTTTAGCATTGAGCAACCATTTATTATTGAGTAAAACCGAGTAATCTTGGTTTTGGATCAAAGATACAGGAGTAAAGAAATAATAGGTGTAATTGGTACGTGGAGTGACCTTATAACGAATAATGGCATCTTTTGACGAATCCGCTCTCTTATAGATGGCTTCTCCCGTTTCCTTATTGACCTTTTCTTCAATCACATTTTCTGTCTCGATCGAGCTGAACGCCAAAGGTTTAAAGTACTCAACGGTATCATTATTGGCCTTTTGATGCCCCTCCATGGAGTTCAAAATAATATTCTGGTTAGCAAAGGCATTATTGGCACCAAATTGAATATTCCTTACCAGACTGTTCGTCCCGTATGCAAGTGGGAAGGAATTTGGATTCTTATAGACGACATAACGCTTATCCTCATAGACCTTGTCTGTGAAATAGCGATGTAGATCAAAGCGGTCTGTAAATCGATAAAAGTACATCTTATCTGGATTGGCTTCAATCTCTTTGGGATCAAAATCCTTGGCACTCATAAAGTAACGAACACCATATAAAGCATCTGTCAAAGGTGTCCCATTTGAATATTGAGTCGCCGCATTGACACCCAGATCTCCCATGAAAGCAAAGTGATCCATGGTGCTACGTTCCAAACTTGAGCTAAAGGTACTTAAGCCTGGATAGGACACCAAGGAAGGAACTGTTCTGGAATAGGCAAAATCTGTGGCAATCCGATAGAATTTTTGATCTGCATTTTCTTGGATATTGTCTGTCACGCGCTTGACTGAAACGGTCGCATCTGCAAACTTGTGCACATCATCATACCCAAATGTTACTTGGGACAAATACGCATTATAGCCAAACTCAAAAATTGTCAGCACAGATACGACAATCATGGACAAACGTGAGATCTTAAAGTTTAGGATGAAGAGAATGCTCAAGTAGAGCATTGCTGTAATCCCCACTTGCGACAAGAGATAGCCTGTCTTTAATAAGACTACAGCCAGCAATAAAATGACCGCTGCTAGAGCCATTCGAATCATTTTTTCCAATTGGCTCTTCTGAGATTTTTCCCAATACGCATAGAAGATGAAGCAGGTCACTGCTGCTATTCCCAGAACACTTAGAATAGAGAACTTAGAGAGGAAACGACTGATCGCTTGCGGTTGGGTCTTTGAGATAAAACTATACTGGTGGAAATAGAGATAAACTACCGACAAGAGCAAGCCCAAGCCGATGATGCAGTTGGTTCGTTTGGAAATAACGATCTTCTGCTTCATCGCTTGATAAGCAAGGACTAGCATAAAGAATGAAAACAGCCAAGAAAAACGGAAGAAGAAACCGGCTGGGTTTTGTCCCATATGCCATATCTTACTGACAAATTCATTGACAAAGGAAATCAGGAAAATGAGGGTAACAATCCCTGCAGCCCATTTTTTGGCTTTTCCAACTTTTTGCGATAGGAAATAAAAGATAAAGCCAAGAAAGCCAAGCGCTCCAATATAAATATTGGGAAGGTTGGGACCCGCTGACCAGCCTGATGTTGTATCAAAGCCACCAACAACCAACTTAGAAAGAATATCCAAAGGGTTAATTTGGAAGGCAAATGAGAAGGTCATGCCACCTCCGACTTGTCCCTTACTTTCAATCAGGTTGAAAAACACTGGCAAGAGCAAGACTGAGGCTGTTGCAATCCCAATAATCGAATAAATCACCGCTTGCAACAAAGGGATACTAAAGTTTTTAATCTTTGCCTTTAGATCACCCTCAATCAGCAATCTTGGTGATACATAGTAACAGGCATACAGAGCGATGAAAATGGAGATCATATAGCCCATGTAAAACTGAAGCAAGACCGTCAATCCTAAAGCAAAAGCATAGCGATAAGGAGATTTCCCATCTAATAATTCTTCCAAATACACAATCACAATTGGTAACATGATCATGGCATCATAGAAGATGACGTTCATTTGATAGGAAACCAACATCCCTGACAAAGCATAGGCTGTTGAGAATAATGGAACCAACCATTTTCTAGATTCTAATCCTTTGTAGCGCTTGATTAAAAGGAAAGCAAAGGATAGACCGATCGCCCCGTATCTGAGCCAAATGGTTAAAAATACTGCTGCCCCAAAATATTTGAGGGGAGCTAGAATGTAGATGATGTTGAAGGGACTCATTAAATAGTAGCCGAGCACACCGATCATATCTCCACCAAGAGATTTGGTGAAAGAATAACTCAAACTAGATAGATCCCCCGTCAGGATGGCATTTTTTAGCAAGCCAAAGAAACTGATATATTGCTGTCCAAAGTCAACAGCCATCAGACTCTTACTTCCAAAAGGGTACATTCCTATAAAAGCCCACACAACCAGCATAATGGTCATTGGGAGCAGGGCACTTGCAGCATAGAGAACTTTCTTTGGATGCTTTTTCCAAAACTCTTGCCAACGCATGAACCAGATTAACATGTTTTCTCCTATCTTCTTTAGCCGATATGATTTTTCTTCGCTTGTTCGATATTGGTCTCTTCAATGATGAAATGAGGACGACGCTTCACTTCGTAATAGATCTTGCCAATATACTCTCCAAGAATTCCGATGAAGATGAGTTGCACTCCGCTAAATAATATAATAGCCGCAATCGTTGTGAAATAACCACTCACATAATTCCCAGCAGCGAAGATATATTTCATCAACTCAAA
>CAKPZX010000049.1 GCA_934215455.1 uncultured Streptococcus sp. | reverse complement strand
AGCCCTACTCAACTGTGCGGAGGTGGGACGACGAAATCGAATTCTAACGAATTACCGATTTCTGTCCCACTCTCAGTGAGCTATTTAATTAGTTTTAGGATCTGAAACTTTCTTGAATTTCATTGGATAAACGAGATGTGCTCCTGTTTCTTCGAATGTTTTTTCAGCGTAAATTGTAAGGATGTCACCATTCAATTCGTAGTGATAAGTAATTGGTACGTCTGTAGAATTTATATAAAGTGGTAGAACTCCAAAGATGTTTGGAACTTCAGGGAATACGATCGTTTTTGCATTCTCGTTTAAAACCCCATCATTTAACGTTGCAGTTAACACTTTTGTATCGTTATCAAACGTTCCAGTTTGATGTTTAAAACTTCCAAATTTCTTTTCTCTTACGCCTAGAAGGATGGCAGTTGCTTCTTCTTTTGTAGGATATTCATCTTTATTCTGTTCAGCATAAAAATCAATATACTTATTCATATCAGCGCTATAAGAATAAGTTACATCTGTTCCTGTAATTTTTAGAGTCGGAACGATATCTTGGAAGGCTTCAGTAACCTTTAATCGACTATTAGCATCACCATAATAAATTAAGAAAGTACGTTCCACTGTATCTCTAAAATCTACAGCTTTCCAGTCCCCTTCGAGTGAGACTGGGGTCGGTGCTACTGTGGTAGTTTCTGCAACTGCTGTAGTCTCAGCGGTTGTTTGTTGTTGCTGCTGTTGTTGTTTCTGTTGCCCGCATCCTGATACAAATAGAAGAGCAAGAAGGGAAAACATCCATAGGGAACTTTTTTTCATATTGTTCATGATTGATCACTCCTTCTAATGTTTGTCTCCTACGTAATTGAAACGAAGACGTATTACTCTAAAATGACTTTGTTCATCATTACCTTCAGCATAAAGTGTTAGTTGGTTACCTTCAACGGTGTAAGTATAAGTAATGGGTACAAGCGAGTTATACGTGGTTCCCATAACAATTCTACTTAAAAATGTAGGTGTTTCAGGGAACGTAATAGTGTGTTTCTGCGTATCGATTTCGCCAGTCAGAGAGTAATCATAGGCATAATTAGGTTCGTCAAGAGTAATCTTTGTATGTTTCAAATTTGGAATATAGTTCTTAAATTCAGCAGTTTTATTTTTTAAATACGATTCATAATTTGCTTTGTTCTCTCCTGTTGCAAATGCTTGATCCTCATACAGTTCTCTGTAATCAAAATGGTACTTCAATTCAACGGTTTTATCTTTAATAGTCATCGTCATCTTAACCTTATCGAAGTCATCAAGCATCAGTACAGCGGCAAGTTTTTTGATATTAGAAGCTAGGAATACTTTCTGAATGGTCATTTGTTGGTCAGTCCATTTCCAAATTCCTTGTTGATCCTTTGTAAGATCTTGTGGTGCTTTTATTGTTTGAGGAGATTTATCTGTTTGAGAAGACTTATTTGTTTTAGAAGACTGCGATGGAGAAGACTGACATCCCGCAATGAGGAGCACTGCAAAGAATGCCAAGAAACCGAAAAGGATCTTCTTTGTTTTAGTAAACATAAATTTACCTCCTAAACCTTGTTGCTTTAATTTTATCATTAAAGGAAATAATTATAAAGTGAAATGGTGAGCGAGGTATGAAGAAGAAGGGACCGTATAATAAAAAGAAAGGTTGGCAATGAGGGCAACTGTTCAACTTTTTCTAACGAACGACGGTGTGAACTAGGATCTTTAAAAAACACATTCTATTTATGGTACCGAAGGTATCATTTTTTGCTATAATAGACTGTATGAGTAGAATTTTAGACAATGAAATCATGGGCGATGAAGAGGCCGTTGAACGGACGCTGCGCCCGCAATATTTACATGAATATATCG
Source organism: uncultured Streptococcus sp. (assembly GCA_934215455.1). Classification (GTDB taxonomy): domain Bacteria; phylum Bacillota; class Bacilli; order Lactobacillales; family Streptococcaceae; genus Streptococcus. The sequence continues at coordinate 8,788 of CAKPZX010000049.1, read as the reverse complement.
GTCAGGATAAGGTCAAGGACCAGCTGAAAATCTTTATTGAGGCAGCCAAGCTTCGGGATGAAGCGCTGGATCATGTCCTTCTTTTTGGCCCTCCGGGGCTGGGGAAAACCACCATGGCCTTTGTCATTGCCAATGAACTGGGCGTCAATCTCAAGCAGACTTCCGGTCCTGTCATTGAAAAGGCTGGTGACTTGGTAGCTATCCTCAATGATCTAGAGCCGGGGGATGTCCTCTTTATCGATGAGATCCATCGTCTTCCTATGTCAGTTGAAGAAGTGCTCTATAGCGCCATGGAAGATTTTTACATCGATATCATGATTGGCGCTGGTGAGAGCAGCCGGAGTGTCCATCTGGACCTTCCTCCTTTCACTTTGATTGGGGCGACAACGCGAGCTGGTATGCTGTCCAATCCCTTGCGCGCTCGCTTTGGGATTACGGGGCACATGGAATACTATGAGCAAGATGATTTGACAGAGATTGTCGAGCGGACTGCCGAGATCTTTGAGATGGAGATTACCCACGAAGCTGCCGAAGAGCTTTCTCTTCGTAGTCGTGGGACTCCTCGGATTGCCAACCGCTTGCTCAAACGGGTGCGCGATTTTGCCCAGATCATGGGCGATGGCTTGATTGACGATACTATTACAGATAAGGCCCTCTCTATGCTGGATGTGGATCATGAAGGACTGGACTATGTCGATCAAAAGATCCTGCGTACCATGATTGAAATGTACGGCGGTGGCCCGGTCGGGCTTGGGACTCTATCGGTCAATATTGCTGAAGAGCGAGAGACCGTTGAGGACATGTATGAGCCTTACTTGATTCAAAAAGGCTTTATCATGCGGACCCGGACAGGGCGCGTGGCGACCCGCAAGGCCTATGAACACCTGGGTTATCCCTACAATGGAGACTAGAAGAAGATGCTGACGGAAAAAGCGATAGTAGAACAGATCCAAGCGGATCCGGAGATGATGACTGTCTTGGCCATTATTCGAGATCTAGACTTGGCAGATGCCTGGTTAGCAGCGGGGGCAGTGCGCAATTTCATCTGGAACCGGCTCTCTGGAAGACCAGGGTTTGATGCGACGACGGATATGGATCTGGTCTTTTATGATCCTACGATCAGCTATGAGGAGACTCTCCAGATCGAGCAGGAATTAAAGAAGACCTATCCCCAGTACGCTTGGGAAGTCAAAAATCAAGTCTATATGCACCAGCATAGTCCTGGGACGGATCCTTATCGCAGTGTCTGTGATGCGGTTTCTAAATACCCCGAGCAGTGTACAGCTCTTGCAGTTCGCTTAAGGAAAGATGGTCGGCTAGAGCTCTTTCTCCCTTATGGGACAAGGGATATCGAAGACTTCATCGTTCAGCCGACTCCGCATTTTTTAGCCAGCCCCGAGCGTTTAGCGGTTTATACAGAGCGGATGAAAAAGAAAAATTGGCAGAGTAAATGGCCTCTATTAGAGGTTCGTTTTCCAAAATAGAGAAACAGATCAGATTTGAAAAAGGAATCTGATTTTTCTTTAAAATGATGGAGCCACTTTGTCATCTTTCTGTCACATTTCTGTTATAATAGTAATAGTATGCTGGTTTTCCATAGTGGAAAGCCAAGAGCTCAGCTAGGTTGGGCAGTCCGAACAAGGAGTTAGGTGGAATCATGAAAAAAATCGTCTTTGTCTGCTTAGGAAATATTTGTCGGAGCCCCATGGCGGAGTTTGTCATGAAGGACTTGACGGATCAGTATGAGATTGAAAGTCGGGCTACCTCGAGCTGGGAACATGGCAATCCCATCCATCGGGGAACCCAGAAAATCTTTCAACAACACCAGGTCCCGTATGATCCAGCCAAGACTTCCTTACAGATCAGGGAAGAGGATTTTTACAACTTTGACTTGATCCTAGGGATGGACGAAAATAATGTAGTAGATCTGAAGCAAATGGCTCCTGCAGGGACAGAGCACAAGATTCATCTTTTTGCTGCTGAAAGTGTGCCAGATCCGTGGTATACCGGTGATTTTGAGGAGACCTATTCCAGAGTCCTGAGCGGCTGTAAGGCTTGGTTAGATCAGTTAGCAACTTCCTAAGAATTTGATATGTGAGAGAATACAGGATATGAAAGAATTTTATGAGACCTACAAGGTCTATCTGACAAGAAAAAATTTAGAAATAGCAGCATTAGTCGTGATTGTCTTATCTGCTTTGATGGTTTTCCTTTCGGCCATTCCAGGTAAGGGCGTCTTGACCTTGGACAAGGGGGCGATCCGTTACGACGGAAGTCTGGTCCGTGGCAAGATGAATGGCAAGGGAACCGTCACTTTTAAAAATGGGGATACCTATACAGGTAACCTCGTCAACGGCTCTTTTAGTGGCTATGGTAAGTTTAAGTCCAAGGATGGCTGGACCTATGAAGGGCAGTTTGTTAATGGCCAGCCGGAGGGCAAAGGCACCTTAACCACAGAAGCCAACGTCGTATACAAAGGAACATTCAAGCAGGGGATTTATCAAAATGCGCATTAAATGGTTTTCACTAGTCCGTGTTACAGGACTCTTATTGGTATTGCTTTACCATTTCTTCCAAAAAGCCTTTCCTGGAGGCTTCATTGGGGTAGATATTTTCTTCACCTTCTCAGGATTTTTGATTACAGCGCTCTTGATCGATGAATTTGCGCGCAAGCAAGGAATCGACTACCTGGCATTCTTGAAACGGCGCTTTTACCGGATCGTACCACCCCTTGTCTTTATGGTCTTGGTCGTAATGCCCTTTACCTTTATGGTCCAACGGGACTACGTGGCTGGTATTGGGACTCAGATTGCGGCGGTCTTTGGTTTTGTGACTAATTTCTTTGAGATGGCAACGGGTGGTAGTTACGAAAGCAACTTCATTCCGCATCTCTTCCTTCATACCTGGAGTTTGGCTCTAGAAGTGCATTACTATGTGCTCTGGGCACTTTTGGCATGGTTCTTGGCTAAGCGAGCTAAGACGGTTGGAAAATACCGAGGCATGCTCTTCTTAGCATCCAGCGGGCTCTTTCTCTTCACCTTCTTGTCCATGTTCATCCGCGCCTTTCTGACAGCCAATTTCTCTACTATCTATTTTTCTAGCTTCACTCACATCTTCCCCTTCTTTGCGGGATCATGCCTAGCAACGGTGACAGGGATTGCCAATGTCAGCCCGAACTTTACAAAGCTGGTGCAGTCTTGGAGCATGAAAAAGACCTTATCGGTCTTGGGTGGAAGCTTTGCCTTCTTGTTTGTGCTCAGTCTTTTCTTGCCATTTGATAGCTTGTGGACCTATCTATTTGGCTTTTTAGCAGCGACAATCGCAGCTTGTGCCATGATTCTTTCGGCCCGCATTCTCCATGAGAAGACGCCAGATAAAAAAGAACCAGCCATCCTCAATTTCTTGGCAGATACCAGTTATGGTGTCTATCTTTTCCACTGGCCTTTCTTTATCATCTTCTCTCAACATTTGGGAAATATGATGGCAGCCCTTGTGACGACGATCGTTTCCTTGATTCTAACGGCTCTGTCCTTCTATATTTTGGAGCCAACCATTGCAGGCAAGGAGCCTCGTGTCTTTGGTATGAAGATGGATCTTAGCTTTTTGACCAAGCCGATCTTTTACCTCATGATTCCATTAGCTCTCTTGATGATCGGGATCTCTGCCTTTGCACCAACCGTTGGAGCTTTTGATGAGAGTTTGGTAGTGAGTGGGCTCAATCAAGCAGACAGCAAAATGCAGGTCACACGGACGCAGGTGGACAATGCGACGGCAACAGACTATAACGTCTCAAATGGTGTGACCATGATCGGTGATTCGGTTAACTTGCGAGCGCAGGACTACCTGACTAAAGCCATCCCGGGTATCCAGATTGATGCGGTGGTGAGCCGTCAGTTGGAAAATGGAATGAAGGTCTTTGAGACCGATATCTCCAATAAAGTTCTCCTAAAAAATGTGGTCATTGCCCTAGGAACCAATACTGTAAGCAACTACAAAGAGTTGCTGGATCAGTATGTTGAAAAACTTCCAAAAGGCCGTCGCTTGATCCTTGTGACACCATATGATGGTCGCTATGCCAACGATCAGTCCAGTGAATCGGTTCAAACTCGTCTTTATGAGTTGGAACTAGCTAAGAAATACGACTTTATCACCATTGCGGACTGGTACCAAGTAGCAATTGAAAATCCAAACATTTGGGTGGGAACAGACTCTGTTCACTTCAATATGGAAACCAATGGTGGGGAACTCTATGCTCAAACAGTCAAAGAAGCTCTTGACAAGGCTGAAAAAGGCCCAGTCAAGAAGTAAAAATGCTTCTCTGAAACTGAAACAAAACAAATCCTAACAAAATAAAACAAAAAGCAACTTTTTACTTGTAAAAAGCTGCTTTTTTTAGTAAGATTGAGAAAACGCTTACAAAAATCAATTGAAAATATCACTTTGTGAAGAAAAAATTTTTTTAATTATTTTTTCACAATTTTGCTAAATAATTGCTTTCACAGCAATGTGATTGATAAAGTTTTCACAAACTTCAAAAAATTCTTTGTGAAAGTTGCTTGGAAGTGTTTACAAAAATCTCAAAATAGAGTACAATTATATTGTGAAATAATTAACAAATCGAAATTTCTTACACTATTCTTGAAAATTTCCGAAAACATGAAAAAGTTCTGGAAAAGGATAAGGGTTTCAAACATTGGAGGAAAGCATCAAATGGCTGATAAAAAAACTCTCTCACCTGAAGAAAAGAAACTCGCTGCTGAAAAACACGTAGACGAGTTGGTGCAAAAAGCGCTGGTGGCGCTTGAAGAAATGCGCAAATTGAACCAGGAGCAAGTGGACTACATTGTAGCGAAAGCATCTGTAGCGGCTCTTGACGCACACGGTGAGCTCGCTCTTCATGCCTATGAAGAAACTGGTCGTGGAGTCTTTGAAGACAAGGCAACTAAAAACTTATTCGCTTGTGAACACGTTGTAAACAACATGCGTCACACCAAGACAGTTGGTGTCATTTCAGAAGATGACGTCACTGGTTTGACCCTTATTGCTGAGCCTGTCGGAGTTGTCTGCGGGATCACTCCTACAACCAACCCAACTTCAACAGCAATCTTTAAAGCATTGATTTCCTTGAAGACACGGAACCCTATCGTCTTTGCCTTCCACCCATCTGCTCAAGAATCATCTGCTCATGCGGCACGAATCGTACGCGATGCGGCAATTGCAGCTGGAGCACCTGAGAACTGTGTGCAATGGATTACGCAACCTTCTATGGAAGCAACCAGTGCCCTTATGAACCATGAAGGAGTTGCTACGATCCTTGCGACCGGTGGGAATGCCATGGTTAAAGCGGCATACTCATGTGGGAAACCAGCTCTTGGGGTAGGTGCCGGAAACGTTCCTGCCTATGTTGAAAAATCAGCTAACATCCGGCAAGCAGCACACGATATCGTCATGTCTAAATCATTTGACAATGGTATGGTCTGTGCGTCTGAACAAGCGGTCATCATCGATAAAGAAATCTACGATGAGTTTGTTGAAGAATTCAAATCTTACCACACTTACTTTGTTAACAAAAAAGAAAAAGCCCTCCTTGAAGAGTTCTGCTTCGGCGTAAAAGCCAACAGCAAGAACTGTGCAGGTGCGAAATTGAATGCGGACATCGTTGGGAAACCAGCAGCATGGATCGCTGAACAAGCTGGTTTCTCTGTTCCAGAAGGAACCAATATCCTTGCAGCAGAATGTAAAGAAGTTGGTGAAAAAGAACCGTTGACTCGTGAAAAATTGTCACCAGTCATCGCTGTTTTGAAATCTGAAAGCCGTGAAGACGGAATTAACAAAGCTCGCCAAATGGTTGAATTCAACGGTCTTGGTCACTCAGCAGCTATCCATACTGCTGATGAAGAATTGACCAAAGAATTTGGTAAAGCAGTCAAAGCCATTCGTGTGATCTGCAACTCTCCTTCGACTTTCGGTGGTATCGGGGATGTTTACAATGCCTTCTTGCCATCATTAACACTTGGATGTGGTTCTTACGGACGTAACTCTGTTGGGGACAACGTTAGTGCCATCAACCTCTTGAATATCAAAAAAGTCGGACGCCGGAGAAATAACATGCAATGGATGAAACTTCCTTCAAAAACATACTTTGAACGTGATTCAATTGAATACCTACAAAAATGTCGTGACGTTGAACGTGTCATGATCGTTACAGACCACGCTATGGTAGAGCTTGGTTTCCTTGATCGTATCATCGAACAGCTTGACCTTCGTCGCAACAAGGTGGTTTACCAAATCTTTGCAGACGTAGAACCAGATCCAGATATCACAACTGTTGAACGTGGTACAGAGATCATGCGTGCCTTCAAACCAGATACGATCATTGCTCTCGGTGGTGGCTCACCAATGGATGCGGCCAAAGTTATGTGGCTCTTCTACGAACAACCAGAAGTGGACTTCCGTGACTTGGTACAAAAATTCATGGATATCCGTAAACGTGCCTTCAAGTTCCCATTGCTTGGTAAGAAGACCAAATTCATCGCTATCCCAACAACATCTGGTACAGGATCTGAAGTAACTCCATTTGCCGTTATCTCTGATAAAGCCAACAACCGTAAATACCCAATCGCAGACTACTCATTGACTCCAACAGTTGCCATCGTAGACCCTGCCTTGGTATTGACAGTTCCTGGATCTGTTGCAGCAGACACTGGTATGGACGTTTTGACGCACGCGACAGAAGCTTACGTATCACAAATGGCTAGCGACTTCACAGATGGTCTTGCTCTTCAAGCTATTAAACTTGTCTTTGAAAACTTGGAAAGCTCAGTCAAGAATGCGGACTTCCATTCACGCGAAAAGATGCACAATGCGTCAACCATCGCAGGTATGGCCTTCGCCAATGCCTTCCTCGGTATTTCTCACTCCATGGCCCACAAGATCGGTGCGCAATTCCACACCATCCACGGACGGACCAATGCCATCTTGCTTCCATACGTTATCCGCTACAACGGTACACGCCCAGCCAAGACAGCTACATGGCCTAAGTACAACTACTACCGTGCAGATGAAAAATACCAAGATATCGCTCGTATGCTAGGACTTCCATGCTCTACTCCAGAAGAAGCCGTTGAAGCTTACGCAAAAGCTGTATACGAACTCGGTGAACGCTGTGGTATCGAAATGAACTTCAAAGCACAAGGAATCGATGAAAAAGAATGGAAGAAACATTCTCGTGAATTGGCCTTCCTTGCTTACGAAGATCAATGTTCACCAGCTAACCCACGTCTTCCAATGGTAGACCATATGCAAGAAATCATCGAAGATGCATACTATGGTTACAAGGAACGTCCAGGACGTCGTAAATAAGACGCCAAGGAACAACTGATGTTTATCAGCTACCCCCACTCGAAAGAGTGGGGGATTTTTGCTATTTGGGTCCAAAACTCGTTTTTTCATAAAAAATTAGACTTTTTTTAAGAAATTGTGTTATTTTTATAGCATTCCGAGCTATTTTATGTTACCCTATAGTGTGTGAATCTGCCTGTAGCTGAAGGGTTATGATCCTTTTTCAGTTATAGGAAACGAAAAAACAAATCCAAGAAAGGAGGCCATCTCAAATGGAGTTAGAAGGTGACGTGCAAGGAAGACAAGATCAGGCACAGAAAATTATTGAAATGCCCCAACGAGATCGGGAAACTTCCACTTCAGAAAATCAGCCATCATCTGCTTCGGTGGTCTCCATGTATGGGCAGGAAAGGCCAAGCGTTTCTAGCCTCCATCGGCAACTAGCGAGCGCGTCTGGAACCCAGACCATTCAATTGCGGGAGGAATTGGTGCTGGCAGTAGCACAGAATGCTTCAGCGCAAGCCACTGTGTTTGAGGCAGAAGTCAAGGACAAGTTGGAAGAGGCTAAGGAGATGGTTTCCCATAAAGTCGCTGAGGTATCTCAAATGGCCCACAGCATGGCTCAATTTTTAACAGACGCAGAAGTGGAACAACTATTAGGAGAGTTCTCCATGGATACTTGTTGGGACCAAGCAGTAGAGGCGGAGAACCTCGCCCAAGCAAAGGCCTACTCTACTCGCTTGTCAGATTTGGCGGGTCAGTTGGAGGCTGCATCAGCTCAATTGGTGGACTTGGACAAGGGACAAGCGACGGCCTTTGATTTTTCATAAGTAGGAGAAAAAGATGTTAGAGATCCTGGGAGAGGACAGAGAACGAATTGAGGAGCTCCATCGAGAGATTAAAAAGGAGCAAGAGCGGATTGCGATCAGAAGTTTGATTGCAACGCAAAAAGCCTTGATGATGTTGGAAGGGATGAGTTTGCAGGTAACCTTGGGCGGTCAATCCGAAAAGATGCGCTCTTTTGCTACATCGACCCTAGTGAGTGATTTGAAAGATGGATTTACAGGAGGAGCAGCGGACGCGGTAGAAACAGCACTGAAATCAGTGAAGAAGCCGATTTTATTGAGTCCGATTAAAGGAGGTATGTGATGTACCATTCAGGAAATAGTGAATTAGAACAACTAGAAGATCGACATTACCGCTTCAATCAAAAGATTAGCGAGCTGGAGTGGGATTATGCGGATATGCGTATGGATGTCCGCCAACATACAGAAAATTTAGTGGACTGGCTAAGTGCCCTTCATTTTCAAGCCCCAAGTGCGGAGGCCCAAAGTGGCTTGGAGCGTTTATTTGCCTTGCAAGAAGAGTTTGAGGCAGAACTCAAGCGCTATGAAGAGCGTTTAGAAGAAGAGCGTGAGCGCGAGCAGCAAGAGTACTACAAGCAGCG
>CAKPZX010000048.1 GCA_934215455.1 uncultured Streptococcus sp. | reverse complement strand
AGAGCCCACTCAACCACTGCGTCTTGCTCGACAATCCAAAAATAATTGAGAGGCTAGGACTTTTGTCCCAGCCTCTTATTTTGTTGATTCAGTTTCATGGAGAAGGAGCCAACTATGGGCAGGAATAGAAAGTTCCTTTCCTTTAGGAATAGGGGTTTTTAGGTTGGCATGAGGATAAGCAAATAGCAGCTGACTATCGCTCGGATGTTGATAGGTCTGTTCTTGATCACTGATATTGACAAGAATCGTTATTTTTTCACGATCTTTCTCAATCGTGTAGATCAAATGATGGTCAGACAACCATTTGACATCACAGTAGTCTCGAATCTCTTGCCCTTTTTTCAAGCGAAGGAGTGGCTGTGATTTCCGATAAGCAATCAATTCTTCAAGAAAAGCAATTTCTTCTTGGCATTTTGAAAGGGATGTCCAGTCCAATTGGTTGAGATGATCTGGCAAGTTATAGGTGTTGTCTTCGAGCCCTTTTTTGCGATAAAATTCTTGGCCAGCATGGATAAACGGCACTCCTTGAGATAATAGTACCAAATGAAGCGCGAGGCGTGAGAGAGCCTTTCGATCTTCTAGACGAATCTCTTCCTTTTCAAGTTGGAAATAATCAAAAACAGTTGCATTGTCGTGGCATTCGACGTACTGAATGGCTTGTTGAGGTTGGGTGAAATGAGCAGGTTCTAGCTTTCCGACATTCGCCGTTAGAATGTTCTCAAAATCATTCGCAGGATGTTGACTCTCACGACGGTGACCAGCTACAAGTGTTCTCTTGATCGTATCCCGGAAGTTATCACTGAAAAAGCCAAAGGCTGGTAATCGTTTCGCGTTATACTGGTGAGCGAGCTGATCTTCAGAGAGGCCGGTATCCATCTTCCACCCTTCCCCATAGAGATAGATGTTAGGATAGATTTCACGGAGTTCTTCTGCAATCTCTGTCATGGTTTGAATGTCTAGGATTCCCATCAAGTCAAAGCGGAAACCATCAAAGCCGTAGAGGGAAACCCATTGTTTGAGAGATTGCTTGATATAGTGTCTCACCATGGAGCGCTCACTTGCCACGTCATTTCCACAGAAGGTTCCATTGGTCCGCTCTCCCTCTGCATTATAACGGTAGAAATAACCAGGAACGATCTGTTCAAAAGCATACTCATCTGCTTGGTAGACGTGATTGTAGACTACATCCATGATGACACTCAGATTGGCCTGGTGATAGGTGTCAATGGTGTCTTGGAGCTCTAGGATTCGCGCATAAGGATCGTTAGGGTCACTCGCATAGCTTCCTTCTGGAACATTGTATTGGACAGGATCATAACCCCAGTTGTAGGCCTTCCACTGCTCCTCTTCATCGACACTACCGAAATCATAGACAGGAAGTAACTGTACATGGGTAATACCCAGTTTTTGAAGGTAATCAAATCCAAGGATCTCACCATTGAGTTGGGGCGACTCTGTCAAGCCTTTAAACTTACCAGGGTGTTTAAAGCCAGCCTCCTTTTGGGCAGAGAAATCCCGAACGCTCATCTCGTAGATGATTGCTTCTGTCGGGTCTAATTGACGAGTGGCACGCGTGATAGGACGTGTGATCTTCTTCCGGTCGATGACCAAGCTATCTCCAGAGTTCGCTAAAGAGGATAGAGCATAAGGATCATGAATCCGACGTTCTAGGCCATTGACACGAAACTCATAGTGGTAGGCAGCTCCTTCCCAATCCCCTTTGAGCACGAGTTCCCAGACACCGTTTTCCGTACGATTCATCGGATAGACCTGATCTTCGATATGAAGGGTCACATTCTGCGAAATCGGTGCCCAGAATTTAAATTGTGTCTGACTTGGTGTGTAGAAACTTCCTAGATCCTCTCCACTATAGGTGAAGGTTTGATCAAAAATGGGTTTGCGAACAATTTGACGATAGTGGAGAATAGAAGAATTTCCAGCAGCATCGTAGATGGTGTACTCTTCTCCGAGTTCAAGCGGAACAGGGCTTAAGAAATAGTCTCCTGTATCAGTCGCTCCACTTGACGTTTTGACAGGGATTAAGGCAAGACGACCTTGGTTTGTTTCCAAATAAAAAGGAAGGATATGCTCCTCTCCTTTTTGGATACGAATCAGGTCTTGGTCATCTAAATAAGCAGTAAATGTAGACATAAAGACTCCTAAAGTTTCGTAATGGTATGGTCAATCAATTGACGGTAGCAAACGGTTTTTCCTTCTTTGTGATCCTTGATAATTTGTAGAATTGTCCGAACAGACTCACGTCCGAGTTCCACTGCATTGATGTCAATATAAGCCTCAATATCGAGTCGTGGCTTGATCGAATCAAAGGAAATAATCGGGATTGTCAGCTGGTGTTCTAAAAGGTATTGGCGCACCCCTTCAGCAACGAGAATATCGGTTGTCATGATGGCATCTAACTCTGCTAGGGGAAGGCTTTCCATCATTTGATAAGAATTATCTTCCAACATAAAACCAAATGAAAAATGAACCAGTTTTTCATCGAGAGGAATCCCTGCTTTTTGGAGGGCTTCTTTATAACCTTCATAGCGGTCTTGAGACACAGACAGCTCTTTGTTTCCCCCGATAAACGCAATTTTTCGGTAGTTTTGTTGAATGAAATATTCTGTCGCATCAAATGCAGCCTTGATATTATCATTATCCACTAGCGAAACAAAAGGAGAAGCTGCCTTTCCGAGAATGAGGAAGGGGAACTTGTCTTTGATCGCAAAGTCAACGAGGGGATCATTCGGGTTGGAATAAAGGAAAATCAAACCATCTACACGATTTCCGTAGATGAGTTGTTTGAGGTTGTCAAGCCGCCGTTCTTCATTTTGCCCCGTACAGATTTGGATGGCATAATCATTGTCTGAAGCAATCTGGGTAATCCCTCTTAAAACAGTTGGGAAGAAAGGATTCTGGTAGAAAACGTCACTATCGATTGGTAGAACCAAAGCAATGACTTGACTAGATTGGCTGACAAGGCTGCGAGCATTAAGGTTGGGATGGTAATCCAGCTCGACCATGGCCTCACGGACTCGTTTTTTTGTTTCATCACTAATCGTGGATTTATTTTGGATGACGCGCGTGACAGTTGAAGGCGCGACGCCAGCGAGTTTTGCCACATCTTTGATGGTAACACGCATGAGAAAACCTCCTAGCGGTGATAGTCTGGATCACGGAAGTGGGTCTTATAAAATACCATAGCAAGATAGAGTACAAATAAGACATTTTGGATCATGATCGTCGTAGTAAATACTTGATGGAATAGTAAACTGATGAGGACACTTAGTAAAATAGGGAGTCCCAAGCAATTCAGAATACAATTGAAACATTCCTTGAAAGTTTGTAGTGAAAAGAGTCGAGATTTTCGTGTCAAGTAGAGGAAGAAAGATGCCCCTACGATGAGAATCAAATAATTGACTGTCGATAAGAAGCCAGAGAAAATCACGAGGAAGAGACTGACAGGGAGTCGGTTTTCACGGAACCAATCGCTAGAGATAGCTTGAGTGAAGCTTTTTTTATCCCGGAGACTCTCTTGATTGATAGCCTGGTATGAGACGGTAGCGAGTTCTTTATTTTCTTTTGAAATGATCAACTGTTTGCGATCAAAATGGAGGGTTAACTCCTTGCTCTCGCTCGCCTTTGCTTCTTGGCCTAAGACAACCTGCCCTTTTGAAGTCTTGTGTACAGGGTTAGTTCCTGTATAGGTGAGCTCTTGGTCTTTGATCACAACGTGTTCTTGGATATCTTTCATGACGTCATTTGATAAAGGATCAAACACATCGCTGACAAAGGTTGTTAAGGGATAGGTTTTGAGTTGAGCATTTTGAAGAGCCACTGGTAATAGTGTGACAGAAATCAGAAAGAAAGAAGTAAAAATCATTTGGAACCAACTCAGCTTTTTGCGGTTTGCAAAAGAAGAGCGGAAATTGAAGATACTTGCAAAATAATTAAAAGGATAGGGCATTAGATGACCTTTCTAAACATAAGAGAATCAGAGATGCAAAGAGGAATCTCTTTGATTGATTTTATTCTTAACGAAGGGTAGTAAAGCATCCACCATACTACCCTTAACTTAAAAATAAAATGTGTTTGAAATAAGGTTCTATTTTATCCTTTATCCCCACCAGCTGTCAAGCCTGAAACAAAGTTCTTTTGTAGGAAGAAGAATAGAATACAGATTGGAACAGCGATCAAAATGGCACCGGCTGCAAAGAAGGCGATCTTTTGATCTTTTTGGTCACTGATAAAGGTTTGAAGACCAACGGCTACAGTATAGTTCACTTCATCACGAAGCAAGAATTTAGACAAGATATAGTCTCCGAAAGGTCCCATGAAAGCCCAAAGTGCTTGAACAGCAATCATTGGACGAACCAGTGGAAGGACAATTTGCCAGAAGCGACGGAAGTGTCCTGCACCATCCAATTTAGCAGACTCATCAAGTGAGATTGGAACGGTATCGAAGTAACCCTTCATCAACCAAGCATTCATTGGAATACCACCACCAACATAAAGGAAGATCAAGAACCAAGGTTGGTTCAAGGCATTCAGCATCAAAGCCATAACGAAGAAGGCTGTGAGGGCTGCCATAGTTGGGACCATTTGGATGATCAAGAAGAAGACCAAACTTTGCTTACGCGCTAAGAAGTTGTAACGACTATAGGCATAACCTGCGAAGGTGACGATGCTGGTTTGTACCACCATCGTAATAATCGCGATGATCAAGGTATTCATATACCAAGTGCCATAAGGAGTTTCAGAGAAAAGTTTTGAGAAGTTATCAAAACTAAGATTGCCACTAAAATCAAGTGTAAAGGCACTGACGTTCCCTGACTTGAAGGCTGATAAGATCGTAATCAACAGTGGGTAGATAATGATGATTGAAAGAACCACCATGTACAGGTAAGTCAAGAAATGATTGAGGCGGCGTTTAAATTGAACTGAATTTTTCATTTTATACATCCTCCATATCAAATGCATGTAGTTTCTTGAAGGCAATCATTGAGATTGAGATCACGATCACAGAGATAATCAAGGTTACCGCTGCGGCCATTGAATATTGAGGAGATGTATTAGTTGTCAACTTATAGATCCAAGAAATCAAGATATCTGTAGAACCAGCATTTCCTCCGACAGAACCAGGTCCCCCATCGTTAAACAAGTAAATGATGGAGAAGTTGTTGAAGTTGAAGGTGTATTGACTGATCAAGGTTGGTGCTGCAACCGCAAGGATCATTGGGAAAGTAATGTTGCGGAATTTTTGCCAACCGTTGGCACCGTCAATATAAGCAGCTTCGTAAAGATCGTTTGGAATTGATTGAAGAATCCCTAAAGTCAAGACATAGATATAAGGGAAACCGAGCCAACCTTGCATCATAATCAAAGCAATTTTTGTCCAAGTAGGATCTGTCTTCCAAGGAACCAAGACACCATCTAAGAATGGGAAGATCTTGGCAAACAATGGGATAACTTGGGCGTTGATGGCACCGACACTATCGTTAAACATATTTGAGAATGTAAGGATCGTGATGAATGCTGGAACAGCCCAAGGAAGCAAGAAGATAACCCCAAAGATTCGTTTTCCTTTTACGAATGGTTGGTTTGCCACAATGGCTGTCAAAATACCGAGTACGATTTGAAGAGTCGATGCTGCGAGAGCCCAAATCAAGGTCCAGCCAAGAACAGATGTAAAGGCTGAACGGAAGGTACTCAAGGTCCACATGTTAGTGAAGTTTTGGAACCCGATCCAATCCAACAAGGTTGTTGGTGCGGTATGTTTGAAGTCATAGTTGGTAAAGGCGATCATCAAAGTAACCAAAACTGGGAAGATAATCGCAAAGGTCATAGCGATATAAGAAGGGATAATCAAAAGATAAGGGAATCCATTTTCATAGATCGCATGAACCATATCTTTCAAGGTTTTTGGAACGGCAATCCCGTTGTTGATGCGTTTAGCAACTGTTCCAGCATCCTTAATATTTAAGGCATAAAATAGGAAGTAAACAACAGTGATGATCAAGTGGAAGGCCCCACGAATCAAGATAAAGAGGGAATTATCTTGTCCACGAACGGTTCCAAGTGTGACCAATTTCGCTAATTCTCCAGCTCCAATTCCAATGAAGTAAACGAGAAAGAGAGCAGTCACTGCAAGAAAAATATAGCCTTTAGCTTTTTGTTTGTTATAAATTTGCCCAAGACCCGGGATCAAAGAGAGCCACATAGCCTTTTTAGGGTTTTGTTCTGTAGTCATTCAAATCTCCTTATAATGTCCTTGCCAGAGAGCAAGAAGACAAGTTTGACAGTGATCTAGTAGAAGGTTGATAATTGAACATAAGAGGTTGGGACCTTGTCGCCAACCTCTTACTCAAACCTAAAAAACTGTCTTATTTGCTACCGAATTTTTGTTCGATGGTTTCTTTAATCAATTTCACTGCATCGTCAGCAGCAGCTTTTGCAGATTTTTTACCACTTACAGCATCGAAAAGCATAGTAGCAGCTGGATCCCAAACAGCACTCATTTCAGAGATGTTTGGCATCGGTTGAGCGTTCTTGAACTGATCAACAACGGCAGTTGTCAATTCATCGTTTTTACCAACCGCATATTTACGAGCTTCTGTGTTGGCAGGAACTTCATTTGTCTTGTCAAACAAAGCTTTTTGTTGGTCAGTGCTTGTCAAGAAGTCAATGAATTTTTGAGCGCCATCAAGGTTTTTCGCACCTGCAGGGATAACCCAAGCTTTACCACCACCAAAGGCAGAATATTGTTTTCCGTTTGGAAGAGTTGGAATAGTTGCGACACCATAGTTTACTTTAGCTTCTTTCAATGAAGCAGCTTTCCAAGGACCATCGATGATAGCAGCTGTTTTACCTTCTTGGAATTGTGTTTGGATGAAGTTAGCAGCACCTTTAGTATCTTGCAAACCTTTTGGCCATTTAGCATACCAAGTTTTCGCATATTCGATACCGTCGATAGAACCTTGGTTGTTCAATCCAATATCTTTAGGATCTGTACCATCTTTACCAAATACATAACCACCATTACCTGAAAGCAAACCGTAAGCATAGTAGAAGTTTGTCCAGTCAGCTAAGAAGGCAGTTGTTTTACCAGGTTCGCTAGCAAAGTCGTATTTGCTATCTTTTGCAAGATTGTCAAGGTCACCAAATGTTTTTGGAGCTTCGCTTACAAGGTCTTTGTTATAGTAGAGAACCAAAGTTTCGATGACAGCAGGTGCACCGTAGACTTTACCACCGTTTGTGACAAGAGCTTCAGTTGTTTTGTCTGTGTGGCTATCTTTGTTCAAAGTCACTTCAGCCAATTGACCATCGTTACCAAGACCACCTACACGGTCGTATGGTGCCATCATAACGTCTGGAGCTTTTTTAGATTGGTTATCAAGAGAAAGGTTATCCAATCCACCAAGGGCATCACCAGTTTTGATTTTAACTTTTACGCCATTTTCTTTTTCAAAAGCTTTTGCAGCTTCTTCAATATAAGATTTGTAGCCTTTGTCTACATAGACGTTGATTTCTTTACTTGCCTCAGAAGAACCTGATGAGCTATTGCTACAAGCAGCAAGTAAGAAGCCAGCAAAACCAACTGTACCAAGTACAGCAGCACTACGTAAAATTGTACGTTTCATGATTTATTCCTCCTAAAGAATAAAAAAAAGATAATAATTAGAAACCGTTTTAGACAAACGTTTTCCTAAAACGACTTAAGTATATCACAAGGCGAAAACGTTTGCAAGTGATTTTGAGAAAATTTTTTAAAAATATTTTAATTCTAAACTTTCTTCTATAAAATACATTAAATTTGTTGACATTAGGCAAAGGAAAGAATACACTAGGGGGTGAGGACATTCTGAAAAAAGTTAAAAAGTTTTTTAAGAAACCCCTTGCAGAAAATATGGAAAAAGTTTATAATGACATGGTACGCAAACGTTTTCGCAAAAATTGCGTAAACTGAGTTGCGCCTGTTCGATTTTAACAAAGAGTAGAGCCGCTTGAGAGCTGGATACGACTCTGCAACGATACCCATACCGTGCACCGAATCGCAGGCTTCAAAGAAATAAAAAGAGGTGGTAACCTATGAAAAAACGTCAAAGTGGTGTTTTGATGCACATTTCTTCCCTTCCTGGACAATACGGGATCGGATCATTTGGTCAATCAGCATATGATTTTGTTGATTTCCTCGTTCGGACCAAGCAACGTTACTGGCAAATCTTGCCGCTTGGTACAACCAGTTATGGAGATTCTCCATACCAATCTTTCTCAGCTTTTGCTGGGAACACTCATTTTATTGATTTCGATCTTTTGATCGAACAAGGTTTGTTGACAGAAGCAGACCTTAAAGGAGTGGACTTTGGTCAAGATCCTACTCAAGTGGATTATGCAAAAGTTTTCGAACAACGTCGTCCCTTGCTTGAAAAAGCAGTTGCGAATTTCTTAAAATCAGGTGATCAAAAAGAATTCCAAGAATTTTGCGAAGCTAATGCTTCTTGGTTGGAGCTGTTTGCAGAATACATGGCTATCAAAGAACACTTTGATTTGAAAGCATGGACAGAGTGGCCAGATGCTGCTATTCGTGCGCGTGAGCCAAAAGCGTTGGCTAACTACCGTGAAGAATTAGCGGATAAATTGACTTACCATCGTGTGACTCAATTCTTCTTCTTCCAACAATGGTTAGCTTTGAAAGCTTATGCCAATGATCACCACATCGAGATCGTAGGTGACATGCCAATCTACGTAGCAGAAGATTCAAGCGACATGTGGGCGAATCCTCATCTCTTCAAAACAGATGAAAACGGGAAAGCAACCTGCATCGCAGGATGCCCACCAGATGAGTTCTCAGCAACTGGTCAACTTTGGGGGAACCCAATCTATGACTGGGAAGCAATGGACAAAGATGGCTACCAATGGTGGATTGAACGCTTGCGTGAAAGCTTCAAGATTTATGACATCGTTCGGATCGACCACTTCCGTGGTTTTGAATCATACTGGGAAATCCCTGCTGGTTCTGAAACTGCAGCACCTGGTAAATGGGTCAAAGGTCCTGGCTACAAACTCTTTGCAGCCGTGAAGGAAGAACTCGGTGATTTGAACATCATCGCTGAGGACCTTGGCTTCATGACAGACGAAGTCATCGAACTTCGTGAACGCACTGGCTTCCCAGGAATGAAGATTCTTCAATTTGCCTTCAATCCTGACGATGAAAGTATCGATAGCCCTCACTTGGCACCAAACAACTCTGTGATGTACACTGGAACACATGATAACAACACAGTTCTTGGATGGTACCGCAATGAAATCGACGATCCAACTCGTGAGTATCTTGCTCGTTATACCAACCGGAAAGAGTACGAATCTGTCCCACATGCTATGCTTCGCACAGTCTTTGCTTCCGTCAGCTTCATGGCGATTGCTACGATGCAAGACTTGCTTGAGTTAGATGGTTCAGCTCGGATGAACTTCCCATCTACTCTCGGTGGTAACTGGTCATGGCGGATGACAGCGGATCAATTGACTCCAGCTGTCGAGCAAGAATTGCTTGATTTCACAACGATCTATCGTCGTGAAAACAAAGACTTGAAAAAAGAAGTTAAGAAAGCAGAAAAATAATCTTTCCCCCTATTAAAATTGTTGAAACAAAGGAGACTCCCAACATGGAATCATTACAAAAATATGTGATTGATCATCATCAAAAAACAATTGCTGAATGTTCAAATGAAGAATTGTACATTGCCTTGCTAAATTACACGAAACAAGCAAGCGCGCAAAAGAAATTAAATACTGGTAAGAAAAAAGTTTACTATATCTCAGCTGAGTTCTTGATCGGTAAACTCTTGTCCAACAACTTGATCAACTTGGGTCTTTACGACGATGTTAAAAAAGAATTGTCAGATGCTGGTAAAGACTTGATCGAAGTAGAAGAAGTGGAATTAGAACCATCACTTGGTAACGGTGGTTTGGGACGTTTGGCAGCCTGCTTTATCGACTCTATCTCAAGCCTTGGTTTGACAGGGGATGGGGTTGGTTTGAACTACCACTTTGGTTTGTTCCAACAAGTCCTTAAAAACAACCAACAAGAAACGATTCCAAACGCATGGTTGACTGACCAAAGCTGGCTCGTTCGTTCAAGCCGTAGCTACCAAGTGCCATTCGCACACTTTACATTGACTTCTACCCTTTATGATATCGACGTACCTGGTTACAAGATCGATACCAAGAACCGTTTGCGCTTGTTTGACTTGGATTCAGTTGATTCATCTATTATTGAAGATGGTATTAACTTTGACAAGACAGATATCGCTCGCAACTTGACCCTCTTCTTGTACCCAGATGATAGTAACCGTCAAGGGGAATTGCTCCGTATCTTCCAACAATACTTCATGGTATCAAATGGTGCACAATTGATCATCGACGAAGCTATCGAAAAAGGAAGCAACTTGCATGACCTTGCTGACTATGCTGTTGTCCAAATCAATGATACTCACCCATCAATGGTCATCCCTGAATTGATCCGTCTTTTGACAGAACGTGGTATTGGAATGGATGAAGCGATCTCTATCGTACGTAGCATGACAGCATACACCAACCACACAATCCTTGCGGAAGCCCTTGAAAAATGGCCACTTGAGTTCTTGCAAGAAGTGGTTCCTCACTTGGTTCCGATCATTGAAGAATTGGACCGCCGTGTTCGTGCAGAATACAAAGATCCAGCTGTTCAAATCATCGATGAGAATGATCGCGTACATATGGCCCATATGGATATCCATTATGGATACAGCGTAAACGGGGTAGCAGCACTTCATACAGAAATCTTGAAGAATTCTGAGTTGAAAGCCTTCTACGACATTTACCC